>NZ_JBHUIY010000140.1:0-500 GCF_042683125.1 Phaeospirillum tilakii | reverse complement strand
CGATCAGCGGCGCGTCCAGCCCCGCCACCAGCCGGGCCATCGAATGGCCCACGGCCGGCGCCTGCTGCATGCCATGGCCCGAGAAGCCGCAGGCCGTGAACGCATTGGCCCAGCCGGGCAGCCGGCCCGCCAGGCCGTTGTGGTCGAAGCTGTTCATCTCGTAATAGCCCGCCCAGGCCGAGCGCAGCCGCAGCGCTTCCAGCGCCGGCACCCGGGCCGCCAGCGTGGGCCAGAGCAGGTCTTCGAACAGGCCGTGGTCGATGGCGTCCAGCGGCAGGTCGTCGGCATCGTCACCGCGCGGCGGGCCGCCGGCCAGCAGCAGCGCGCCCTCGGTGCGGAACCAGAAGCCGCTCGGGTCGATGACCAGCGGGCAGCCGGGCAGGGCGGCCGGCGTCTCCAGCACGAACACATCGCGCTTCTTGGCCCGCACCGGCAGCGGGCAGCCCAGCGCCTCGCCCAGCGGTGCGCTCCAGGCGCCGGCGGCGAGCACGAAGGCATCG
>NZ_JBHUIY010000139.1:0-502 GCF_042683125.1 Phaeospirillum tilakii | reverse complement strand
CCGACGGCGTGGAGCTGAACTTCGGCTGCCCGCACGGCATGAGCGAACGCGGCATGGGCTCGGCCGTGGGCCAGGTGCCGGAGTACATCCAACGGGTCACCGCGTGGTGCAAGAAGCACACGAAGCTGCCCGTCATCGTGAAGCTCACCCCCAACATCACCGACGTGCGATTCCCGGCCCGCGCGGCCAAGGCCGGCGGCGCCGATGCGGTCAGCCTGATCAACACCATCAACTCGGTGATGGGCGTGGACCTGGACCGCATGACCATGAGCCCGGTCACCGACGGCTGGGGCTCGCACGGCGGCTACTGCGGCCCGGCCGTCAAGCCGATCGCGCTGAACATGGTGGCCGAGATCGCCCGTGACGCGGCCACTGCGGGCCTGCCCATCAGTGGCATCGGCGGCATCGGCACCTGGCGTGATGCGGCCGAGTTCATCGCGATGGGCTGCGGCACGGTGCAGGTCTGCACCGCCGCCATGGTCTACGGCTTCAAGATCGTGCA
>NZ_JBHUIY010000138.1:0-503 GCF_042683125.1 Phaeospirillum tilakii | reverse complement strand
AGGTGCACGAGGCTGGCATAGGTCGGGTCGGCGCAGTCCTGCGGCTCGGCCTGGCAGCGCAGGGCCTGGACCAGGCTGTCCGGGAAATGCCAGCGCGCCGCAAAGGCCGCCCCCACCTCGGGATAGGCATAGCCAAGGTCGGCGAGCTGGGCCTCGACACGTTGGTCGTCAGTCGCAAAGCCAGGCGCCAGGCAGGCGCGATCGGGCATCGCCATCTTCATGATCAGGTCGCCCGTGCCGTGCAGCAGGCCGGCCGTGAAGGCCAGGCGCTTGATGTACTTGATGTTGTTCACGCCGGTGTAACCGGGCACGATCAGGCGCAGCGGGCCGCCGTGGGCCAGCGAGATCGGCACGCCGCAGACGATGGACGCGGCCTGCACCAGGGCATCGAACTGCTCCTCGGCCGCGGTGTCCAGCACCGCCAGTGATTGCAGCGCCTTCAGGCGCTCCGCTTCATCCGAGGCATGCCATGCAGTCACAACCGCGCAACTCCCAAGCCCAAC
>NZ_JBHUIY010000137.1:0-505 GCF_042683125.1 Phaeospirillum tilakii | reverse complement strand
CAACGACACGGCTAAGTCGCTCATCTGCGGCGTTGGTGGCGTCGGTGGCACGTTCCGCGCTGCCTTCGCTGGCGGCGCTGGTGTGACCAGCTGCAACCCCGACTACAACATCGGTCAGCTCGGCCTGATCACTCGTTGGACTCCGGTCAAGAACCTGACCTTCTCGGCCGACGTGACCTACGTCCATCTCGATCAGAAGTATGCCGGCACGATCACCACGTCGGCTGGTGCGATCGGCAAGCCGGTCGCGACCTACGAGCTGAAGAAGTTTGCTCTCAAGGGGTTCGAAGAGCGCTCGGAGCGCAACCACACCTTCTTCTACCAGCGCCGGATGTCCGAGCGTCGCGGGCTGGCGCGCAGGGACCATGACGAAGAAGAGAAGCCGGTTGAGTTCAACCTGCGCGCTGTAGGCCGCTGGCTCGTGGAGCGATATGCAGGCGACGCTGGCGTTCGACTGGAGCTCTGCCAAGTCGCGAAGAAGCTCGTTCAGGAGCTGCGCTTGGAA
>NZ_JBHUIY010000136.1:0-506 GCF_042683125.1 Phaeospirillum tilakii | reverse complement strand
CCTCGTGGTCCATGAAGGACCGAACGATTTGGGGGTTGGCTGCGATGAGCCTGGCGTACCAGTGCCCATCCTTGGAGCCTCGATTTGCATTGAGGCGTTGAGCCTGAGCAGCTTGCTGCGACAGGTGAGTCAGGAACAGACTTTCCATTTTTGCTTCCCCATGCCGGGGGAAAAGAAAAATGGCACACCCCTCCGGCATCGGGGTGTGACCACCCCCATGACGGGGAAATAACCCTTACGGGTCGATTACTTGGAGGCCTCCGCGATGGCGGCTTCCAGCTTGGCGTTGCGGGCTTTCACCGCAGTGACGGCCGCATCCGTGGCCTGCACAGTCGCGTACGCGACGGCGCTGAACAGGACAGCGACCACGATCAAGAGCTTGCGCACTTTTTGTACTCCTCAGGGTTGATGTCCCGAAGAGCCGTCCGCGAGGGATGAACCCTGCGGGACGAGCGACCGGTTAAGGTCGTTTGCTGCTACGTGCAGCTCCGTTCTGGCATTACGCC
>NZ_JBHUIY010000135.1:0-507 GCF_042683125.1 Phaeospirillum tilakii | reverse complement strand
AGGTATTCGGTCGTCACGCCAAAGCGGCCCGAGGCGACCTGCTTGATCTTGGAGCGCAGGCTGTCGCCGTCTTGCAGTTCGTAGTCGGCCTCCATGATCTTGTGGCCGAGCACGTCGCCGACCTTGCTGCCGCCGACGATCTTGATGCCCTTGAGCTCGTTGCGGTAGCGGGCCGGGTCTTCACCGCCCTCGCCCGTGTTGCTCTTGCCACCGATGCGGTTCATCGCGACGGCCAGCGTGGCGTGGGCCTCGGTGGAGATGGAGCCCAGCGACATCGCGCCAGTGGCGAAGCGCTTCACGATTTCGCTCGCCGGTTCGACCTCGTCCAGCGGCACGGCCTTGCTCGGGTCGAACTTGAACTCGAACAGGCCGCGCAGCGTCATGTGGCGCTTGCTCTGGTCGTTGATGATCTGGGCGTAGTCCTTGTAGGTCTCGAACTTGCCGCTGCGCGCGCTGTGCTGCAGCTTGGCGATGGCGTCCGGCGTCCACATATGCTCCTCGCCGCGC
>NZ_JBHUIY010000134.1:0-513 GCF_042683125.1 Phaeospirillum tilakii | reverse complement strand
TCTGCCCATCGCTGGCCCCAGGCTCGCTCTCTGGCCCCAGCCCTCTCTCGCTCTCTCTCAGCAGCTGTCTCTCGTGCCCGCTGGCCTGCCTCTCCTTCCCGGCAGTGGCCTCCTCCTCTGCCTGCCTGGGTGGCCGCCATGGGCCGGAAACGGCTCATCACTGACTCCTACCCTGTAGTGAAGAGGAGGGAGGGCTCCGCTGGGCACAGCAAGGGGGAGCTGGCACCAGATCTAGGTCTCTGAGATGTGGGAGGGCGGATTCCGACACCCTTTTGCGAATTAAATGGGATCCTGATTTTACATACATACCCTAAATTGGAAATAGTTTCGGTTCCCACAAACCTTTCCTATCGACGGAGAAAAAGCAATTCGGTACGATAAGGGCAGACGGACCGGAACGGTCCTGATTCCAAGTGAGACAAGGAGGAGATTTGAATGAATGAGTCGATGAGACACGACATTGCCCTGTTTCGGTACGGGCTAATCGCTCCGTTGGTGAATGGGCAGGTGGAA
>NZ_JBHUIY010000133.1:0-518 GCF_042683125.1 Phaeospirillum tilakii | reverse complement strand
CCAAAGAAAAGCGATAACGTTTCAGCTAATTTTGTTTTTCCGGATCCTGTCGGCCCCTTTAACAACACATTTTTCCCTAGGGCCAAAGCAATAATTGCATCGTATAAAATAGACTCATGAGCGGGTGTATATGCCGTATATCCAGTCTGTTCGTCTATGTTATTTTTAAACATCTCTCTTTCCTCCCTTACTACAATTCTGATGGTGTGATTTATGTGGTGCCAAAGGCAAGCCAGTATCGACAAAAATCGTTGGTGAAATCACTGATGAAATTTCTTGAGTCAACTCTGCTAGAATCGTTTGAACAGCAACTTCATTTTGTCTTAATAAGCTAACCGTACGATTCAAATCAAGTTCTCTTTTTTTTATCAAAAATATCTTTTGATTTTGAATGTTTTCAGATTGTGATATAATTGAGGAAACTTGGAGGAAATTCTTAAATGTTCGAAAAAAATGATAGACACTATATGGATCAAGTTTTTTCAGAATATGTTAAAATTGGCAAAGCAATATCGAGT
>NZ_JBHUIY010000132.1:0-521 GCF_042683125.1 Phaeospirillum tilakii | reverse complement strand
CTGTCAGCGGGGAGGGGCGTCATGTCGGTGTCTGATCTGGCCCGCCGCCTCGCCGAGCGGGCCGAAGCGGTTTGCCGGGTCTATCTGTCCCGGGGGCGCCGTCAGGGGGCATGGTGGTGCGTCGGCGACGTCCTCAACCATCCGGGCCGCAGCCTCTATGTCCGCCTGACCGGCGACCGCGCCGGCAAATGGACCGACGCATCGACCGGAGAGCACGGCGATTTGCTCGATCTGATCGCCCTCAACCGGGGCCGCGATCCCGTGTCCGCCCGCGACGAGGCCCGCGTCTTTCTCGCTCTGCCGCAGGTTTTCCAGCGTCATCAGTCGCTGGCCTCGGGATCGTTCGACGCGGCGCGGCGGCTGTTTCGCCAGGGGCAGCCGGTGGCCGGCACCCTGGCCGAGGCCTATCTGCGGGGGCGCGGCATCACCGGTCGGCTCGATCTGCCGGCCCTGCGCTTCCATCCGGCGCTGTGGTACCGTCCCCATCCCGACGCCCCCCGCCAGAGCTGGCCGGCGCTGCT
>NZ_JBHUIY010000131.1:0-537 GCF_042683125.1 Phaeospirillum tilakii | reverse complement strand
GTCGTATCTTCAATATGCTGGGAAAATACGAGAGCCGTTGGAGCAGGGAGGTGACAGCATTGCATCTGCATTTCCAAAAGGTCATCTTGCTCCACATCACTAATGATTGGAGAGGCTCAACTCCAAACTCCAAGGAGGGACCACTTCACATGAGTCCGATTGGGCCTCACTGCGATGTCTGTCAATAACCAGTGCTGGAGAAGATGTGGAGCAAAGGGAACTCTCCTCCACGGTGAGTAGGAATGGGCGTGGGTAGAGCCGGTATGGAAAAGAATATGGAGGTTCCCGAAGGAACTAAAAGTGGAAGTAGCGTATGGTTCAGCAGTCCGACTCCCAGGCATGGATACACCCACGGTATAAGTGAACAAGATAGATGCCCCGTTTGGGCACATCTATCTGTGCGTGCGTGCGCACATGCGCATGCGCGATGGCCTGCGAGGCAGGGGGTGGGGCGGGGGCTGGGGCTCTGGCTGGAGTCCGTGCAAGCCCCGGGATTGCCTGAGGCAAGCCAAAGGTGCCCCAGATGGAGACGGGACT
>NZ_JBHUIY010000130.1:0-540 GCF_042683125.1 Phaeospirillum tilakii | reverse complement strand
CGCGGCAGCCGCTCGGCCCGGTGCGTGTCGGCCGCGATGGCGACCAGCTGGCGCGCCACCGCCTGCGGCCGGAACGACCGCTTCACGCCGCGCGCGATGCGCTCGCGCAGCGCGTGAGGCTCGGGCCGGTAGCCCGGGCTGCCGATCACGCCGTACAGGCTCACATAGTGGTCGATGATGTTGTCGAACCGCTGTGCCGGCGTTTCGGCCGGCCGCGGGCGCGACAGCAGCGCGCGGCGCACCTTGAGGCTCTCCTTGGGCAGGCTGCGATGGCCGCTGGTGGTCATCATCAGCGTCGACTTGCCGGCGCCATTGGCGCCGATCAGGCTGACGATTTCACCCTTGTTGACCTCGACATCGACACCGGCCAGAGCGCGGATATTGCCATAATAGGTTTCGACACCCTGGACTTTCAGAAGCGGTTCACCGGACATCAGGCCGCTCCTCCGTCGAGTTCTTCCGCAATCACGTCTTCCACTTCATCATCCTCGACACCCAGATAGGCGGCGATGACCTTCGGGTCGTTCTTCACATGGTCCG
>NZ_JBHUIY010000129.1:0-544 GCF_042683125.1 Phaeospirillum tilakii | reverse complement strand
AAAATCATGCTGCCTCGATCTGGGGCAGGTTGTCAAAGTAGGCTTGGTCGGGCGTTCTGCCGCCATGGCTCGAATGCGGCCTGTGGCTGTTGTAAAAGTCAAAGTAGCGGCCGAGCGAGGCGCGGGCCTCGGTCACGTTGTCATAGGCCTTGAGGTAGACCTCCTCGTACTTCACCGAGCGCCACAGCCGCTCGACGAAGACGTTGTCGCGCCAGGATCCCTTGCCGTCCATGCTGATCTCGATGCGGTTGGCGACCATGAGGCCGACGAAGTCGCCCGAGGTGACCCGAAGGGCAGCGCGGAGCAGCAAACTGGCTGCCCTGGTCGGTGTTGAAGATCTCCGGCTTGCCGTGCTTCGCCAGGGCCTCCTCGACCGCCTCGATGCAGAAATCCGTCGTCATCGTGATCGACAGCCGCCAGGACAGCACCCGGCGACTGTACCAGTCGACCACGGCGGCGAGGGTGACGAAGCCCCGGGCCATGGGAATGTAGGTGATATCCATCGCCCATACCTGGTTCGGCCGTTCGATCCTCATCTCCCGCA
>NZ_JBHUIY010000128.1:0-547 GCF_042683125.1 Phaeospirillum tilakii | reverse complement strand
AGATTTCCCATGGCTGCTGCTGCTGCTGCTAAGTCGCTTCAGTCCTGTCCGACTCTGTGCGACCCCATAGATGGCAGCCCACCAGGCTCCCCTGTCCCTGGGATTCTCCAGGCAAGAACACTGGAGTGGGTTGCCATTTCCTTCTCCAATGCATGAAAGTGAAAAGTGAAAGTGAAGTCGCTCAGTCGTGTCCGACTCTTAGCGACCCCATGGACTGCAGCCCACCAGGCTCCTCCGTCCATGGGATTTTCCAGGCAAGAGTACTGGAGTGGGGTGCCATTGCCTTCTCCACTCTACCTGGGCACCTTCCCAAAAAAGTCTCTTGCTTTGTCAGCACATGTGTCTCCTTGGACAATTCATTTCTGAGTGTTAGACAAGAGCCCAGTTTCGGGCCCTGGAAGGGGTCCCCCTTCCTGCAACAGTATCTGCTACATTGTGTGTGTGTGTGTGTGTGTGTGTGTGTGTGTGTGTGCTTAGTCACTCAGTCGTGTCTGACTCTTTGTGACCCCATGGACTGTAGCTGGCCAGGCTCCTCTGTCCATGACCC
>NZ_JBHUIY010000127.1:0-553 GCF_042683125.1 Phaeospirillum tilakii | reverse complement strand
ACTATTAAAGCTTATCCTGCTTTACTTATGGATATTGTCATCACACTAACGACCTTAATTGCTATTTCAAAATACAGTTCACTTAATCATAAGAAAAATAAGATACTGTCAATAATTATGTGTAAACACTCAAGTAGAGTTGAAGAATGTTAATCAAATAAGCTTTCAAGTGTGTCAGCACATTGGCCAAACCCTTTATGGGTGCGTTGACTTTGCTTGAAATTATAATCTTCAAACAGGGTAACTAAATAACGTTCCAGAGCCTCCTCGTTAGGAAAAAGAACCTTCTTTTTCGTTTGACGTTTGATTTCTTTGTTAAGAGACTCAATGAGGTTTGTCGAATAAATACTATGCCAAATCTGGTAGGGAAACTGATAAAAAGTTAAAAGATTATCCGTATTCTCCAGACTTTCCATGACTTTCCTATACTTTGGTTTCCATTCGGCGATAAAGTTCTCTAAAATTTGCACTGCCATTTCTAAATTTTCAGCACGATAAATCGTTTTAAATTGCTCCAGAATAACCGCTCTATCTGCTCGTTTCACTTTACTAG
>NZ_JBHUIY010000126.1:0-560 GCF_042683125.1 Phaeospirillum tilakii | reverse complement strand
GGCGCTCAAGTTTCGCTGCGGGCCTAGGCGCAGCAAAACTTGAGCGCCCAACTTGCCCGGCACCTGTCCGGTGCCCAAACCCAGCAGAAGCCAGGAAGGCGCGGTCGAGCGGAGCGCCTCAGCCCCTCCCCGTCGCACTACCGAGGCCCCCCCTTTGCCCCCACGCCAAGCCCTCGACCTTCCTGAGAGAGCAGACGAGCCACAGGCAGGCACACAGACAGACACACAGACACTCGCACGCACCCACGCCAAGGGAGACAGCTGGCCTGCGCAAGCTCCTCAGCCAGAACCAGAGCGCCTGGGAGAGGCCGGGGCCAGACGAACGGGCCGGCGGCTGGCTGTCAGGAGATACAGAGGCAGAAATACATGAAGATTCCGAGACAGACTCCAAGACGGCAAGAGGAGATACACACACACACACACACACACACACACACACACACACACACACTTGAGTGTGGTCTTTGGAATTACTTCTGTTCGTAGTTGCTGGATTGAGCCCAACTTTGATACGACCCATGGACTGCGGCGCATCAGGCTCCTCTGTCCGTGGCATTTCC
>NZ_JBHUIY010000125.1:0-564 GCF_042683125.1 Phaeospirillum tilakii | reverse complement strand
GTGCGTTGAGCGGCTGTCGTCGGAACGAGGTCAGGGTTGCTCAGCGCGGGGTCTTTCATGGGCAGCGTCCGTGGGTTTTACGTGTTCTGCGGGAAAGCAAATTGCGGGCCCTTCGGGGTCGAGTCGGGCCAGCGCTGCATCACCGCTTTGTGCTTGGTGTAGAAGCGCACCGCCTCGGGGCCGTAGGCGTGGTGGTCGCCGAACAGGCTGCGCTTCCAACCACCGAAGCTGTTGAAGGCCATCGGCACCGGCAGCGGCACGTTCACGCCCACCATGCCGACCTGAATGTGGTGCACGAACTCGCGCGCCACGTGGCCGTCGCGGGTGAAGATGGCGACGCCGTTGCCGTACTGGTGCTTGCTCGGCAGGCTCAACGCCTCCTCGAAGCTGGCGGCGCGCATGATCTGCAGCACCGGGCCGAAGATCTCTTCCTTGTAGGATTCCATCTCGGGCTTGACGTGGTCGAACAGCGACGGGCCGATGAAGAAGCCCTTCTCGTGGCCCTGCAGGCTGAACTCGCGGCCGTCGACGACCAGTTCGGCGCCTTCTTCCACGCCCTTGTTG
>NZ_JBHUIY010000124.1:0-570 GCF_042683125.1 Phaeospirillum tilakii | reverse complement strand
GTGCCGGTGCCCATCGGTCGGCCGGTCGATTCACCCGACGACGGCTGGGCCGTGGCGCTGGAAATTGGCCTGCCGGTCGTCGTCAAGCCGCAGGACGGCAACCAGGGCAAGGGCGTCACCGTCAACGTCGTGGACCGCGCCCACTTCGACATCGCCTACAAGGCCGCCGACGAGATCGGCCAGGTCATGGTCGAGAAATTCCTGCCCGGCGGCGACTACCGGCTGCTGGTGATCGGCGACAAGCTGATCGCTGCCGCCCGCCGCGACCCGCCGCATGTCATCGGCGACGGCGTCCACACCGTCAAGCAGCTGGTCGACAAGGTCAATGCCGACCCGAAACGCGGCGACGGCCATGCGACCTCGCTGACCAAGATCCGCTTCGACGACATCGCAGTCGCGCGCCTGACCCAGTGGTGGGCCGCCCGCACGCGCCCGGCCGCCAACGCGGGCGTGCATCCGAGCGCGATCGTGTCGCCCGAGGCGACGCTGGGGCAGGGCGTCGAGATCGGCCCGCTCGCGGTCGTCGAGGCCGGTGCCATCATCGGTGACGGTGCACGCATCGGCGCCCAT
>NZ_JBHUIY010000123.1:0-572 GCF_042683125.1 Phaeospirillum tilakii | reverse complement strand
GGCTTAGACCTGGGAAGTGCATGCAGCCCAGGGCTGGCCTTGGATGGTTCCTGGCGGAGCAACCTACAGCCTGAACAGTGTGGGCAGGAAGGGCACATCTGCCGTGAGTGGGGGCAGGCCCAGTGTGGCTGAGGCACTGCGAGCACACACCAGTGTTATTTGTTTGCAGCATCCCTCCCTCCCCACAGCACGACTGAACAAGTGAGCCTAAAAAAAGTGTCCACCCATCAGAACACCGACACAAGCTTCCCTAACCAGGAAACCTTGACAAGCCACCTGTACAAACCCACACACAGCTAGGAAACGCCACAATAAAGAGAACTCCACAAACTGCCAGAATACAGAAAGGACACCCCAAACTCAGCAATTTAAACAAGATGAAGAGACAGAAGAATACCCAGCAGATAAAGGAACAGGATAAATGCCCACCAAACCAAACAAAAGAGGAAGAGATAGGGAATCTACCTGATAAAGAATTCCGAATAATGATAGTGAAATTGATCCAAAATCTTGAAACTAAAATGGAATCACAGAAAAATAGCCTGGAGACAAGGATTGAGAAGATGCAAGAA
>NZ_JBHUIY010000122.1:0-585 GCF_042683125.1 Phaeospirillum tilakii | reverse complement strand
GACGCCTACGAGGGCCTGGACGTGGTGGGCACGGTGCTCATGGCCGACCTCATCTGGAAGCGGGCGAAGGAGGGGAAGAAGCGGGGGGAGGAGCGGAACCTCCTGGTGGTCCTGGACCTGGTCACCCTGGAAAAGCGGGGCCACTTCCCCCACCTCCCCCTCTCCTTCTTTCACGGCAAGTGGGGCCTCCACCTCGTGGTCCTTTACCTCGTCTACGGGGACCTCCGCGTCCCCTGGGCCTACCGTCTATGGCGGGGCAAGGGGGAGAAAGGCCTCTCCCTCCTGGCCCTGAGCCTCCTGGCCTCTCTGCCCCTCTGGATGCGCCGGACCTTCCGGATACGGGTGGCCGCAGACGCGGCCTTTGGTACGGCCTGGTTCCTCTTTGGGGTGAAGCAGATGGGCTTTGAAACCGTGGTGGGGATGCGGCGGGACCGGAGGCTGCGGGGAGGGGGGAGGCTTTTGGACCTCAGGCGGCAGGGGAGCCGGGTCTACCTGTGGGGGCTTTCCTTCCCGGTCTGGGTGGCCTGGTACCGCTATCCCCTGCCCCAAGGGGGCTGGGAGTGGCGGTACGTGGTGGCCACCTTT
>NZ_JBHUIY010000121.1:0-591 GCF_042683125.1 Phaeospirillum tilakii | reverse complement strand
CGTACATATGTGATGAGTGTTCGTTCGTCAGTAATAAAGGTGAGGGAAAATGTATATTATGTGGCAGCAAGAGCACCACGGATGCCTACTATTGCTCAGAATGTGTTATGACTGAAAAAGACAGAGATGGCTGTCCTCGGATCTTGAACATAGGTACAACCAGAAGTGATTTGTTTTATGAAAAAAGAAAAAAGAATGAAGCAACTTTCAAATCGTTTTGGGATATCCATTATATTTACAATCCCTTTATTAATTATATCCATGGGTCCAATGGTAGGTATGCCTCTACCAAATATCGTTGACCCAATGATAAATGCATTTAATTTTTCTCTTTTACAACTTATTCTGACTTTGCCGATAATGGTAGTAAGCTGGGAATATTTCCAGAAGGGATTTAAAACTTTATTTAAAGGTCACCCAAATATGGATCCCCCTGATTGCGCTTGGTACGGCGTCTGCATTTGTTTACAGCCTTGCTGCGACAATTGAGACAGGCCTGGGTTACGGCAACTTTTCCAATTTACTTTATTATGAAGTAACTGGAGTTATCTTGACGCTCCATACATTAGGGCTATTTTTAGAAGAACGCTC
>NZ_JBHUIY010000120.1:0-591 GCF_042683125.1 Phaeospirillum tilakii | reverse complement strand
TGTCCTCGGCGTCGGCGGTGAAGTTGCGGATCAGCTCGTTGACGCCGTTGATGCCGATGGTCGAGAAATGGTTGCGCAGGGTGCCGAGGTAACGCCGGGTGTAGGGGAACAGCCCGTCATCGATGTGACGCTGGATCACCTTGCGCTTGATTTCCAGGCTGTTGCGGGCGATGTCGAGCAGATGGTCGAGCTGGCGGAACAGCCCGGCCTCGTCGCCGCGATGGGTGTAGCCGAGCCGGGCGCAGTTGATCGTCACCACGCCGACCGAGCCGGTCTGCTCGGCGCTGCCGAACAGGCCGTTGCCGCGCTTCAGCAGCTCGGTCAGATCGAGCTGGAGCCGGCAGCACATCGAGCGGATCATGTGCGGCTTCAGTTCGGAATTGAGGAAGTTCTGGAAATACGGCAGGCCGTACTTGGCGGTCATCTCGAACAGCCGGGTGGCGTTCTCCGACTCCCACGGGAAGTCGGGGGTGATGTTGTAGGTCGGGATCGGAAAGGTGAACACCCGGCCCTTGGCGTCGCCCTTGGTCATCACCTCGATATAGGCGCGGTTGATCATGTCCATTTCGGACTGAAGATCGCCGTAGGTGA
>NZ_JBHUIY010000119.1:0-591 GCF_042683125.1 Phaeospirillum tilakii | reverse complement strand
TGTCCTCGGCGTCGGCGGTGAAGTTGCGGATCAGCTCGTTGACGCCGTTGATGCCGATGGTCGAGAAATGGTTGCGCAGGGTGCCGAGGTAACGCCGGGTGTAGGGGAACAGCCCGTCATCGATGTGGCGCTGGATCACCTTGCGCTTGATTTCCAGGCTGTTGCGGGCGATGTCGAGCAGATGGTCGAGCTGGCGGAACAGCCCGGCCTCGTCACCCCGGTGGGTGTAGCCGAGCCGGGCGCAGTTGATCGTCACCACCCCGACCGAGCCGGTCTGCTCGGCGCTGCCGAACAGGCCGTTGCCGCGCTTCAGCAATTCGGTCAGATCAAGCTGGAGCCGGCAGCACATCGAGCGGATCATGTGCGGCTTCAGCTCGGAATTGAGGAAGTTCTGGAAATACGGCAGACCGTACTTGGCGGTCATCTCGAACAGCCGGGTGGCGTTCTCCGATTCCCACGGGAAATCGGGGGTGATGTTGTAGGTCGGGATCGGAAAGGTGAACACCCGGCCCTTGGCGTCGCCCTTGGTCATCACCTCGATATAGGCGCGGTTGATCATGTCCATTTCGGACTGAAGATCGCCGTAGGTGA
>NZ_JBHUIY010000118.1:0-593 GCF_042683125.1 Phaeospirillum tilakii | reverse complement strand
GCGGCGCCCATCCACCGCGCGATCGAGGCCGGCGACGCCGAGACCGGGGTCACCATCATGCAGATGGACGCCGGGCTCGACACCGGGGCCATGTGCCTGGTGGCACGCGAGCCCATCGGCCCGGCCGACAGCACCGCCACGCTGCACGACCGCCTGGCCGCGCTGGGCGGGCGGCTCATCGTCGAGGCGCTGGAGCTCGCGGCCTGTGGTGGCCTGACGCAGACGCCCCTTCAGCCCCGCCTTGCGTTCGGGCGTGTCCAGCGGTTCGGCCTCCACCTCGCGGCGGAACAGCACCTCGGCGAAGGGCCGGGTCGTCGCCATCGCCTGACGCAGGGCGGGCGCCCCGCGATCGCGCAGGATGTCGTCCGGATCCTGCCCGCCCTCCAGCAGGGCGAAGCGGAACGATTTGCCCGGCTTCAACAGCGGCAGCGCCCGCTCGATCGAACGATAGGCGGCGCGCAGGCCCGCCGCATCTCCGTCGAAGCTCAGCACCGGCTCGGACGAGACGCGCCACAGACGCTCCATCTGCTCCTCGGTCAGGGCCGTGCCCATCGGCGCGACCGCAGGCAGCCCCGCCCGCTGGCAGGCGATGA
>NZ_JBHUIY010000117.1:0-605 GCF_042683125.1 Phaeospirillum tilakii | reverse complement strand
CACATCGATGACGGGCTGTTCCCCTACACCCGGCGTTACCTCGGCACCCTGCGCAACCATTTCTCGACCATCGGCATCAACGGCGTCAACGAGCTGATCCGCAACTTCACCGCCGACGCCGAGGACATCACCTCCGCCTGGGGCCATGATTTCGCGCTGCGGCTGATGGACCATGTCCGCGCCCGCATCGTCGCGATCCAGGAGGAGACCGGCCACCTCTACAATCTGGAGGCGACCCCGGCCGAGGGCACCACCTACCGCTTCGCCCGCGAGGACCGCAAGCGTTTCCCCGGCATCCTCCAGGCCGGCCCGGCCGACCAGCCCTATTACACCAACTCGACCCAGTTGCCGGTCGGCTTCACCGACGATCCGTTCGAGGCGCTGGAGCGCCAGGACGCGTTGCAGCGCAAATATACCGGCGGCACCGTGCTCCACCTCTACATGGGCGAGCGGATCTCCTCGGCCGAGGCCTGCAAGAAGCTGGTCCGCCGCGCCCTGGAGAATTTCCGGCTGCCCTATCTGACCGTGACGCCGACCTTCTCGATCTGCCCCAAGCACGGCTACATCCCGGGCGAACATCCGTTCTGCCCCAAATGCGACGCCGA
>NZ_JBHUIY010000116.1:0-636 GCF_042683125.1 Phaeospirillum tilakii | reverse complement strand
AAGCCCCTCTTTCGGTGGTGTCATAGCGCCTGGATCAGCAATCGCGATATTTTCTTTGAACTTCAAGTCTGAAGTTGTTGGAGGATTTGCACCACCATTGGCATTATAGTTAAGGGTTTTGGTTGGGTAGTTCCAAACAGGTACATAGATGGTACCGTGCTTAGAAATTTGTAGCGTAGATGGGTTTACACTTTCCAAACGGCCATTAACAAGTCTATACCATTCTGGTTGCAAGGTAGTGCCATCATAGTTAAGCTTGTCATTCACAGTAAGTGTGCCATCGAAGGTACGGCTAGTATCTACAATCGGAGTTCCGTTTGGATCAACTTTAACAGAACCATCGCTATCGAGAACACCGTAGAATACTGCTCCTTTATCAGTTATTGTTTTACCTGGATCAACCAAGAGCACGTATTTATCATTCGAAACACTCGTATCAAGAACGGTTTCATTATGGACGATAACAGGAATAAACTCTTTTTCCCAGATACCATAGTAAACCAGTCCACCAGCCGGCATTTTAATGTTAGAAAAATCAACTGGATCGCCTAAGCCGTTTTCGGTATCATACCACCCTTTGAAGAGATAATTTACACCGGAAACATCCTTTTTCTTCGTAACATACTGCTTATAATC
>NZ_JBHUIY010000115.1:0-648 GCF_042683125.1 Phaeospirillum tilakii | reverse complement strand
CCACCAGTTATACCGGGCGATGGATGAGCTGCTGGCTGTGCAGCCGGAATTGGAACGCCAAGTGTTCCATGCCGTGGCCGATTTATTGAACCTGGAAGTCGATTTGATTTACTTTGATACGACTTCGTCGTACTTCGAAGTGGATCCCTCTGAAACACCGGAAGGAGAATCGCTTCGAAAGCAGGGGTTTTCCAAAGATAAGCGTCCTGATTTGGTTCAAATCGTCATTGGGCTGGCTGTCACCCGGGAAGGAATCCCGATTCGCGCTTGGGTATGGCCTGGCAATACCATGGACATGACGGTCATCAAACAGGTGAAACAAGACTTGATTGGCTGGAAGCTTGGACGTGTGATCAGCGTCATGGACCGCGGCTTTTCCTCTGAAGAGAATTTGCGAATCTTGCAACAGGCCGGGGGACACTACATTGTCGGCGAAAAAATGCGATCCGGCAAAGCCACCGTCGAAGAGGCCCTAAGCCGTCGCGGGCGCTACCAACAAGTTCGCGAGAACTTGCATATCAAAGAAATCATCGTGGGCGACGGAGAAGCGCGTCAGCGCTATGTTCTCGTGTACAATCCCAGCGAAGCCGAACGCCAACGCAAGGAACGGGAAACGCTGCTCGAATCGCTGAAAGAGGAGTTGGAGGG
>NZ_JBHUIY010000114.1:0-660 GCF_042683125.1 Phaeospirillum tilakii | reverse complement strand
ACGCCGCTTCCGGCTGATATGGCCGGTCGGACCGCCGAGGAGCTCATCGAGGTGTACCGGCAAAGCAAAGGGATGAAATGCCCGCAGAAGGCCAAAATTCAGGCGTTGATCAACACCGCGAAGGACTCGATTGGGGTGACGGAAGGGACAGCGATGGCCCGGTTTGAGATCGCCGCGCTCGTCCGCCGATACCGCCAATTGGAGGCTGAGATCGCCGCGTTGGACGCCGAGTTGAAGGCATTGGTTCAAACGACGATGGAGTATCAATGGCTGAAAACGGTCGTCGGGTTGGGAGACGCCACGATTATCGATCTTCTGGCGGAGATCGGCAGCTTCGCCCATTATCGGGACCCGCGCCAATTGGTGAAGTTGGCGGGCCTGACGCTCAAGGAGAACTCCTCCGGCCAGCGCA
Organism: Phaeospirillum tilakii; assembly: GCF_042683125.1. Lineage (NCBI taxonomy): Bacteria > Pseudomonadati > Pseudomonadota > Alphaproteobacteria > Rhodospirillales > Rhodospirillaceae > Phaeospirillum > Phaeospirillum tilakii. The sequence continues at coordinate 248 of NZ_JBHUIY010000114.1, read as the reverse complement.
AAGGGCAAAAGCACATCTCCAAACGGGGACGGAAACGGTTGCGCTCGGTGCTGTTTCGGGCGATGATTCCGCTGATTCGGCATAACGAGGCGTTTCGCGAGCTGCATGAGTATTATACGACCCGATCCGTCAATCCGCTGACCGGAAAGCAGTCCATCGTCGCCTTGTGCCGGAAGCTGTTGAATGTGCTGTTTGCGATTTGTACGAAGAAACAAGCGTTTGACGCGGAGCGAATGAAACAGGACGTC
>NZ_JBHUIY010000113.1:0-670 GCF_042683125.1 Phaeospirillum tilakii | reverse complement strand
GTCAGGCCGGCCACTCGCCTGGACGTCAATCGCCCGTACTTCTCGATCATGTGCGCGACCAGCGGCGGGATGTCGTCGGGCCTTTCACGCAGCGGCGGTATGCGCAACTCGAAGCCGCGCAAGCGGTAGTACAAGTCCTGGCGGAACTTGCCCTCATCGACCAACTGGCGCAGCGGCCGATTGCACGCTGCGACGATGCGCACGTCGCAGCGGCGCGTCTGGTCGGAACCGATGGGCCGCACTTCCCCTTCCTGCAGGAAGCGCAGCAGCGACACCTGCATGCTGGGTGAGATCTCGGAGATCTCGTCGAGAAACACCGTGCCTCCGTCGGCAGCCTGCAACAGGCCCAGGCGGTCGGTGGTTGCGCCGGTGAAAGTGCCGCGGCGATGACCGAAGAGCTCGCTCTGCAGCAGGTCGTCGCTGATGGCTGCGCAGTTGACGGCCATGAACAGCAAGGCGTAGCGCGGCATGTTGATCGCAAGGCCGCCGTAACGGCTGATCTCGCGCGTGTGCAGCCGGTCATAGATCACACCGACGCACAGGAACAACGCCGCCGATACCAGGCCGTGGCTGAGCATGACGATCATCGCGCCTTCCAGACCCTGGCGGTTGAAGGCGAACAGGCCGATCGTCACGATCGCCATGTGCGCGACCGAGGAATAGGCGATCA
>NZ_JBHUIY010000112.1:0-686 GCF_042683125.1 Phaeospirillum tilakii | reverse complement strand
CTCGACCGCGCCGACTGGCGGGTCAACGCCAACGCCAACCAGGGCTATTCGCTCGGCGGCCTGATCCTCAACGTCTCGGGCAAGGTGGTGGCCAATTACTGGCTGTCGCACGTCTACCCGCCCGAGATCGGTCAGGCCCACCGCGAGGGCGACCTGCACATCCACGATCTCGACATGCTGTCGGGTTATTGCGCCGGCTGGTCGCTGCGCACCCTGCTGACCGAGGGCCTCAACGGCGTCCCCGGCAAGGTCGAGGCCAGCCCACCCCGCCACATGTCGAGCGCGGTCGGCCAGATCGTCAATTTCCTCGGCACATTGCAGAACGAATGGGCCGGGGCCCAGGCGTTCAGCTCGTTCGACACCTACATGGCCGCCTTCGTCCGCAATGACGGGCTCGACTATGACATGGTGCGCCAGTACATCCAGGAACTGGTCTACAACCTCAACGTCCCGTCGCGCTGGGGCACCCAGACCCCGTTCACCAACCTGACCTTCGACTGGACCTGCCCGGAGGACCTCAAGGATCAGGTGCCGGTGATCGGCGGGGTGGAGATGGACTTCACCTACGGCGATCTTCAGTCCGAAATGGACATGATCAACCGCGCCTATATCGAGGTGATGACCAAGGGCGACGCCAAGGGCCGGGTGTTCACCTTTCCGATCCCGACCTACAACATCACCCCCGA
>NZ_JBHUIY010000111.1:0-709 GCF_042683125.1 Phaeospirillum tilakii | reverse complement strand
AGGCCAGTGGAAATTGTGTATTTCAGACAAAACACTCCCAGCCCTGAATGGGCATGGGTACCAGCGTCTGCTCTTGTCCGGTTAAACTGCAGTTTGGTTCTTGGCTGGTTTTGGCCATGGGGAAATACGAGGCTGCTGTACTTGTCTCTACCAGCATCAGATCAGATCAGATCAGATCAGTTGCTCAGTCGTGTCCGACTCTTTGCAACCCCATGAATCGCAGCATGCCAGGCCTCCCTGTCCATCACCAACTCCCGGAGTTCACTCAGACTCACATCCATCGAGTCAGTGATGCCATCCAGCCATCTCATCCTCTGTCGTCCCCTTCTCCTCCTGCCCCCAATCCCTCCCAGCATCAGAGTCTTTTCCAATGAGTCAACTCTTCGCATGAGGTGGCCAAAGTACTGGAGTTTCAGCTTTAGCATCATTCCTTCCAAAGAAATCCCAGGGCTGATCTCCTTCAGAATGGACTGGTTGGATCTCCTTGCAGTCCAAGGGACTCTCAAGAGTCTTCTCCAACACCACAGTTCAAAAGCATCAATTCTTCGGCGCTCAGCCTTCTTCACAGTCCAACTCTCACATCCATACATGACCACTGGAAAAACCATAGCCTTGACTAGACGGACCTTTGTTGGCAAAGTAATGTCTCTGCTTTTGAATATGCTATCTAGGTTGGTCATAACTTTCCTTCCAAGGAGTAAGCGTCTTT
>NZ_JBHUIY010000110.1:0-731 GCF_042683125.1 Phaeospirillum tilakii | reverse complement strand
AAGGAACTCGTACAGCAGATTTCTACAAGTTAGGGCTTTTCAAATGCTCTAGAAGCATGTGAACGTTCAGTATGCTCCATTTTCATTTCAAAGAAAGATCGTTTGACTTCCATAGCAAAGGTGGAGACCTTCCAACGTTGAGTCCAAGACTTATACCTTGACCATTTCAGGCAAGTCTTGTGGTTCCTTCTGGAGGTGTGTGGCTCTTGCAGAAATGTGAAGATCTTCCATCGTCCTCAGACTTTGGTGTCATTTGCAATCATCCAGAAAGCTTCCAGGTCCAGGTTCCAGACCACCACCACACATAGTCAGTAGCCAACGGAGTGGATTCCAGGAATACGCATTGTTCACCGGCATTACTGTTGATATTGTTGCTGCACACTCAATGCAGTGGGCAGGGCCTGGATTGTCCACTGGGTCTCATGTGGAATGGAAAGAAGGGCTCCCCCCCCCCACACACACACACACCCCCACCCCCACTGTTGACAGCCTTGTGACGAGAAACGGTCCCCGAAACAAGAATCAGACAAACCAGAGAAGCCCAGATGATAGTCCTTGAGATGAAGGAACTAAGCAGCTGGTTGCGATGGCACCAAGGGGAAAGGTTGCTCTTTTTGTCTGCCCCTCTACTCCTTTCTTCCTGGACGCCTTAGGGTTTCGTCATGGAGATTTGAAAGAAAGTGCACAAAAGTCATATGTGTTGTATCAAGATTTTGAATTTAACCATCTCT
>NZ_JBHUIY010000109.1:0-746 GCF_042683125.1 Phaeospirillum tilakii | reverse complement strand
TCATGCACTGCTCACGTGGCTGATCATGCAATGATCACGTAGCTACCATGTACTGGTCACGTGACTGATCATGCACTGATCACATAATTGATCAGGCACTGTTCACCTGGCTTATCATGCATTGATCATGTGACTGATCATGTGCTGATCATGTTTGGTGTCACACACTGATCATGTGCCTCTGGAGGCAATGAACATAGAGCTGAGTAGGCAGGAATCAGTCAGCAGGCTATAATCATGGAACTCACCTCTGAGAAATCATGCTGCTCAGCTGGCAATAATCAAGTAGATGAGCAGGCAGGAATTACGCAGCACAGGTGGCAATTGTCAAGGAGATGACAGGCAGGAATCGTGCAGCTCAGCTGGAAATTGTCAAGCAGATGAGCAGACAGTAATCACGCAGCTCAGCAGGCCCTGATCACGTGACTGAGCATGCACTGTTCACGTGGCTGATCACACACGTATCACGTGACTGATCATGCACTGATCACGTGACTGATCATGCACTGATCACGTGGCTATCATGCACTGATCACGTGGCTGATCATGCACTGATCACGTGGCTGATCATACACTGATCACGTGACTGATCATGCACTGATCACGTGGCTATCATGCACTGATCACGTGGCTATCATGCACTGATCACGTGGCTATCATGCACTGATCACGTGGCTGATCATGCAATGATCATGTAGCTACCATGTACAGGTCACGTGAATGATCATACACCCATCACGTGACTG
>NZ_JBHUIY010000108.1:0-785 GCF_042683125.1 Phaeospirillum tilakii | reverse complement strand
GGAAGGGAGTCTTAAAAAGAGAGAAGTTTCCAAACACCAGGAAACCTTCTCACTGCCGAATCTGTGCCGAGCTTTGGAAGCACAGAGGGCAGCATAACAGGGAGAAAAAATAAATAAACAATTAAAACTCACAGATTGCGAGCCCTACGGTAACTCCCCCAGCGGAGAAGCAGCGCAGATGCCTGCATCCGCCACTAGCAAGCAGGGGCTGGGCAGGGAGGCGCAGCGCGGGCTGCATCGCTTAGAGTAAGAATCTGGCCTGAATACCCTGAGCACTATCTGAGCGAAATAATTTGGGCTAGCAAACCAGACTGTGGGATATCTACCACGCGAAAAGCCAGCCCTAACCTAAGACCGCCAGGCCCGCGCACGGAACAAAGGACTGAACAGAGATAGCCGGCTGCAGACCTTCCCCCTCCGGTGACAGGCAGCCAGAGCCAGAAGGGGGCAATCGCAGCCCCAGAGAGACATTATCTACAAAACTGTAAGCAGGCTTCTTTGCTAACTAAAACTTCTTGGGGGTCTGGACGGTCAACATCTGCCTGAGAAGGCGCGCCGGTTTTACACCCAGATAACCGAGTGTCGGGGAGGCAATAAGTCACAGCATTGGCGCTCGCCAAACACCTCATCACCTGAGCTGCTTGGACCTGGGAAGAGCACAAAACTCAGGCCCAACTGAGTCTGCGCCTCTGAGGACTACCCGAGTGCCTGAACCTGAGCGGCTTGGACCTGGGAGGTACATGCAACCCAGGGCCAGCCTCGGATTGTTCCCGGCGGAACAACCT
>NZ_JBHUIY010000107.1:0-813 GCF_042683125.1 Phaeospirillum tilakii | reverse complement strand
TCCTTTCCCTCGGAAAGAGCTCTCCCCGCGGGAGGCTTTGGCAGTGTGCACACCCCCAGCCCCTAAGCCCTCTGCAAGGACGCCTGGCTCCTAGGTCCGAAGGGAAGGCGAGAGCTGAGCTGAGGCACCAGTCAGGCACCACTCACGGCTCCCACACTCCCGCAGCCTGCTCCTTCCCGGGCGCGAACGCTAGAAGCTGGGCAGGGCTTGGGGAGGCTCGCCCAGCACAGAGCAGCCTCTCGGCCGGGGCTCTGTGCTATCGCGCCTGGGCGCAGAGCTGGAGCTCCGCCGGTGTGGAAGCTCACTCGGTCCTTCCCAGTACAGGCTTGCAAGCACCCGCCGGCAGCCAGCCTCTTCTCTCCCGCGTTCCGGGCATTGGGCTCCAAACCTGGGACCAAAGTAACTGCCCGGAGCTCACTGATCATGGGCTGGTTCCCCTGCGCTGCGGCTGTGCTAGGGAGCCCAAACGCCCAGGGGAAGCCCGCACAGCACATCCACCTGCCTCTAGGCGGGAGGACAGCTCCAGGGAAGGCCCGGTCTGGCAGGCGCTTTCTGGGCACAAACGGAGCAACACTCTGGCTGTGGAGCTGCCTCCCCAAGCCAGGGGCACCGGGACCCTGATTCCCTCCGTGCGGCGCTTAGTCTGGGCGGGGAAGCACCAGCTTGGGAATGCAGCCTGGGGCGCTTCCTTTCCCTCGGAAAGAGCTCTCCCCGCGGGAGGCTTTGGCAGTGTGCACACCCCCAGCCCCTAAGCCCTCTGCAAGGACGCCTGGCTCCTAGGTCCGAAGGGAAGGCGAGAGCTGAGCTGAGGCA
>NZ_JBHUIY010000106.1:0-845 GCF_042683125.1 Phaeospirillum tilakii | reverse complement strand
GGGCGCGTTGACATTCTGGGTTCCCATGGGCTGAAAAATCTGGTTCAAGGCTTCCTTTCGAGAAGGGGACTTGAATGAGCGAAGTTCGTCTGATCCTGAAGGATCACCAATGGGACCGGATGGCGCCGCATTTGCCGGGCAAAGTGGGCGATCCAGGTCGGAGCGGTAAAGACAACCGGCTGTTCGTGGAGGCCGTGCTGTGGGTGGTCCGGACCGGATCACCCTGGCGCGATCTTCCGCCCTTTTTTGGTAATTGGAACAGTGTGTTCGTCCGCTTCTCGCGCTGGTCCAAGGATGGTGTGTGGGACCGGCTGTTCGCCAGCATGGCGGACGACCCCGACTTTGAATACGCCATGATCGACTCGACCATCGTCCGGGCGCACCAACATGCTGCGGGCAAAAAAGGGGGCCTGAAGCTCGCGCGATCGGCCGCTCACGTGGCGGACTGACCACAAAAATCCACGCCGTCGTCGACGCCTTGGGCAATCCACTCCGCTTTATCCTGACGCCGGGACAAGCGAGCGATTACACCCAGGCGGAGGCCCTGATCGCCGACATCCCCGCCGGCTATGTCCTGGGCGATAAGGGATATGATTCCAAGGCTTTCCGCGATGCCATCGAGAGCCAAGGCGCCATTCCGGTTATTCCTCCGCGAAAGACATCCCCGCAAGTGGCCTGCGATTATGCCCTCTACTGCGAGCGCAATCTCGTCGAGCGGTTCTTCCTCAAGATCAAGCACTTCAGGCGCATTGCCACCCGCTACGACCAGACGCCAAGGGCCTTCTTGTCCTTCCTCAGCCTCGTCAGCGCATTCATCTGGACCAAATGAATGTCAACGCGCTCTA
>NZ_JBHUIY010000105.1:0-846 GCF_042683125.1 Phaeospirillum tilakii | reverse complement strand
CACGGCTGCGCTTTGCTGGAGCAGCCATGAAGAGATACCCCATGCCCAAGGTAAGAGAAACCCAAGTAAGATGGTAGGTGTTGCAAGAGGGCATCAGAGGGCAAACACACTGAAACCATACTCACAGAAAACTAGTCAATCTAATCACACTAGGACCACAGCCTTGTCTAACTCAATGAAACTAAGCCATGCCTGTGGGGCAACCCAAGATGGGCGGGTCATGGTGGAGAGATCTGACAGAATGTGGTCCACTGGAGAAGGGAATGGCAAACCACTTCAGTATTCTTGCCTTGAGAACCCCATGAACAGTATGAAAAGGCAAAATGATAGGATACTGAAAGAGGAACTCCCCAGGTCAGTAGGTGCCCAATATGCTACTGGAGATCAGTGGAGAAATAACTCCAGAAAGAATGAAGGGATGGAGCCAAAGCAAAAACAATACCCAGTTGTGGATGTGACTGGTGATAGAAGCAAGGTCCGATGCTGTAAAGAGCAATATTGCATAGGAACCTGGAATGTCAGGTCCATGAATCAAGGCAAATTGGAAGTGGTCAAACAAGAGATGGCAAGAGTGAATGTCGACATTCTAGGAATCAGTGAACTGAAATGGACTGGAATGGGTGAATTTAACTCAGATGACCATTATATCTACTACTGTGGGCAGGAATCCCTCAGAAGAAATGGAGTAGCCATCATGGTCAACAAGTACTGCATTTTGGACTCTTTTGTTGACCATGATGGCTACTCCATTTCTTCTAAGGGATTCCTGCCCACAGTAGTAGATATAATGGTCATCTGAGTTAAATTCACCCATTCCAGTCCATTTCAGTTCACTGATTCCTAGAA
>NZ_JBHUIY010000104.1:0-859 GCF_042683125.1 Phaeospirillum tilakii | reverse complement strand
AGAGTAGTCTATCCAAATGACCCACGTGATGCGACGAAGGTTACACCAGCCGGTGTACCGACGGTACCAGGTTATACAGCACATGATCCAGAAGGTCATGTTTTGACACCCGGTAGCCGTTATCAGCCAAGTGATCCGACGAAAGATACAACGATCACCTATACCGCAGATCAGCAAAAAGGTAGTGTCAGCTACGTTGATGATACGACCGGCAAAACTTTAAAGACGGATTCAATTTCAGGAACAACGGGCTCGAAATCCAGTTATAGTACCAGTGGCAGCATTGCGGATTATAAGAAACACGGGTATGAGTTATTTACTGATGGCTATCCAGCAGATTTGACATTCGACAATGATGACAAAACTGCTCAGAACTTCACGGTTCACTTGAAGCATCAGCTGACGCCAGTGAATCCAACGGATCCACAGACACCGGGAGCGCCAATCCATCCAGATGAACCAGATGGACCAAAGTGGCCAACTCGCACCAACTATGATAAGACGGTCCATGAGACCGTCAGTTATGTTGATCAGACTGGACACGTAGTGGCCAAGCCGCACACTGATTCTGTCAACTTCACACGAACCGTCGTTGTCGATAACGTTACTGGTGAAGTGATTACGAGTGGTGCTGGAACAACCGCCTGGACAGCGACAAATGGTGATACAACCTTTGATGCCGTTGTTAGTCCAGTGGTGTCGGGATCTGTAGCTGATAAAGCGCAGACAGCTGTCGTAACTGACCTGAATGCCGATTCAGCAGATGTTAATGAGACCGTGACATACACGAAAGTCGGATCATTGGTACCAAGCTCAAGTGATGGGAACTTCCCTAGAGTACCAAGAGTAGTCTATCCAA
>NZ_JBHUIY010000103.1:0-935 GCF_042683125.1 Phaeospirillum tilakii | reverse complement strand
AGAGCCCAACTCAAAAAGAGTTGAGCGGTTTCAGAGGGTTGTGATTCCGTTTTGTTGCGAGACGAAACGGAGAGAGATCGATGCCCTGGACCGAAACCGCCCGCCGTGAGTATCGGCGGGCGAACCGCCGTTATGCAAGCGACCTGAGCGACGCCGAGTGGGCCCTGATCGCGCCGTTCATGCCGGCACCGAACAGGGTGGGACGACCGCGGACGACAGATCTGCGGGAGGTGTTCAACGCGATCCTGTATCTGGCGACGACGGGCTGCCAGTGGGTGCAATTGCCGAAGGATTTCCCGCCCTATTCGACGGTTCAGCGCTATTTCTACGACTGGCGGGACAGCGGGCGGCTTGAAACGATCCGCTTCATTCTGGCGATGGACGCCCGCGACCTGGAGGGCCGCGGGGCAAGCCCTACGGCGGGGGTGATCGACAGCCAGAGTGTGAAGACCACGGAAAGCGGCGGGATTCGAGGCTATGACGCGGGCAAGAAAATCCAAGGCCGCAAGCGCCATATCGTCGTCGATACCATCGGCCTGCTGTTCGGTGTGGTCGTCCATGCCGCCGATATCCAGGATCGCGACGGAGCGCCGCTCGTCCTGGCGTCGATCCGTAAAGCCTGTCCCTGGCTCCGCCACGTCTTCGCCGATGGCGGCTATGCCGGACCCAAACTCCACGACGCTTTGGGCCGCATCGGTGAATGGACACTCGAAATCATCAAACGCTCGGACATCGCCACGGGATTCAAATTGCTCCCCCGCCGGTGGGTGGTCGAACGCACCTTCGCATGGCTCGGGCGATGCCGCAGATTGGCCAAGGACTGGGAAAAATCCATCGCCTCCGCCGAAGCATGGATCAACGTCGCCCATATCCGCCTCACAACCAGGCGTCTCGCAAGGTATTGTTTCAATTCATAGAGTTTCGAGTCGGGCTCT
>NZ_JBHUIY010000102.1:0-936 GCF_042683125.1 Phaeospirillum tilakii | reverse complement strand
CGCCGACGCACCACCATGCCCCCTGACGGCGCCCCCGGGACAGATAGACCCGGCAAACCGCTTCGGCCCGCTCGGCGAGGCGGCGGGCCAGATCAGACACCGACATGACGCCCCTCCCCGCTGACAGAACAGAAGCCCGGCACGCTGGCCGGGCTTCCGCAGAGGAGGATCAGGCGGCGACCTGGGCCAGATCGTCGGGGGCACTTTCCGGCTCGGATTCGATTTCCGGAGCCCGCAGGATGTCGGGCAGCCAGTGCGCACCGACCCGCCCAGGGCCAGGGCCAGGGCCTGACGGAAGGTCAGCCAGCCCTGGCCGGAGAAGCCGTGGCGGAACACCGCCCCCCCACAGAATCAGCACGTTGATCCCCGAATAGCGCCGGCCGGTCGCGGCATTGCGGGGCAGGCCAAGATCGCCCGGGCCGTCGGCGCCGCCCCAGGGCTGGACCCAGGGCAGCCGCCCGGCTTCGAGCTCGGCGATGATGCGGTTGGTGATCTCGGCATAGAGGCTGGTCCGGTCTTTGCCGGACGAGGCGCGGTCAGAAGCCATCTGGTTTCTCCCCGACGGACCGGCGGAAAGCCTCTCTCTCCGCCCGGCTATCCGTCGCGAGCGCCCCCTGCCCCTCTCCCCCTCCTCACCCCAGCAGGCCCAAACCGCCTTGGCAGCGGAGAGGGGACGGGGGCAAGCGCGGGCGGCGGGAGGGGTTCCCGCCGCACATACGCTTTCGCCCGTTACCTATGCGTTACCTGTGGCGAGGCGGGAACGCGAAAAAGGCGTTAGCTTTTCAGCTAACGCCTTGATCTATAAGGATTTTTTGGTTGCGGGGGCAGGATTTGAACCTACGACCTTCAGGTTATGAGCCTGACGAGCTACCGGGCTGCTCCACCCCGCGTTAATGCGCTGGCGCGGCGAGGGGGATTGTAATCGTGATAGGTTTT
>NZ_JBHUIY010000101.1:0-940 GCF_042683125.1 Phaeospirillum tilakii | reverse complement strand
GCCCGTTTGGCGGCGTGGATGCCGACGCACTCGCCCGAGCAATGGTCGACGGCGATCATCACCGAGGCTGGCCCCTCGCCGGTCCAGGTGGTGGTGAGGTCGGTGCCCCACATCTCGTCGACGCGTGCGGTGCGGATGGTGCCGTCGTGCGCACGCGGCCCCCGAGGGCGGCCCTGGCGGCTGGGCGCCCGCAGGCCGTGCTCGGCCATCAGCCGCATCACCCGGCGTTTGGCGGTGCGGACGCCCTTGACCCGCAGCCGCGCCCAGGCCTTGCGGTAGCCCTCGCCGTGGAAGGGCGAGGCGGTCAGCACGGCGCGGATTTCCGCCACCAGCTCGGCGTCGGGCAAGGCGCCCACCGGGCCGCGCCGGCGGGGCTGGACCGGAGCGGCGCGATGGCGGTAGACCGAGGCCCGGCCGAGCCGCCACACCCGCGCCACGCCGTAAGCGCAGCCGGTCGAGGGCGAACGACGCGCGCTCATCGCCTCGACCTCTTGCGGGCCAAAGGGCGGCCGGCCTCGAGGGTGTCGACCTTGCTCTCCAGGAGCTCGTTGGCGATCAGCACCTCGCCCAGCTTGGCCCGCAGCCGGGCGATCTCCAGGTCGCGGTCATCCTTCTCGCGGGTTGCCAGCGCCGCCTCGCCGGCCGCCAGAAACTCGTCCCGCCACTCGGACAGCCGCGCCGCCGTCACCCCCAGAGACCGCGACACCAGCTCCAGGTCCTCGCCCCGCAGCAGGCGCAGAACCGCGTCCCGCTTGCGCTGCCGAGACATCCGGCCACCGCGGCCAAGGGCACGCCCGACCCCCGGCCCGGGGCCGTCTCCACTCGCCCTCCGGGCTCCTTCCGAAGGCCCCGGGCCGCTCTTTTCGTTCTCGTCCATGCTCCACCTCCAAGCGGTTCTCTACCGCTTATCGGGTGTCTCGAGAAACTGTAGACCGGAGGA
>NZ_JBHUIY010000100.1:0-1034 GCF_042683125.1 Phaeospirillum tilakii | reverse complement strand
CTAGAGCATTTCCCGGTTAGATCGAATAGCCACTATTTTTGATGTAATTTTGACATTCGTCGGAGGAAAAGTCGCTGAGGGCGGAGGCGATGGCTTGCTCCAGGGCCTCGACGGACCGTGCGGCAATCCGACGGAGGATGGCCTTGAGCTTGGCGAAAACCTGCTCGATGGGGTTCATATCGGGGCTGTAGGGCGGGAGGTAGCGAACTGTCGCTCCAGCCGCCTCGATAGCCTCGCGCACCCCAGCAACCTTGTGAGAGCCCAGGTTGTCCATAATGACGATGTCCCCGGGCTCGAGCGTCGGAACCAGGGCTTGCTGGACCCAGGCAAGGAACCGCTTGCCGTTGATGGCGCCGTCAAAGACGCAAGGGGCCGTAATCCGGTCATGCCGCAGGGCCGCAAGAAAGGTTGTCGTCGTCCAGTGTCCATGCGGAACGGCGGCTACAGCCCGTTCTCCTTTGGCTGACCGCGCGTAGCGCCGCGCCATGTTGGTTGTCGTCCAGGTTTCATCCAGGAACACCAAGCGTTCCAGCCTTAACCCGGGCTGTTCCGCCCGCCATTCGGAACGGGCTTGGGCAACGTCTTCCCGTTCTTGCTCGGCGGCATGCGCGGTCTTTTTTTTCGCGTCAGCCCGAGGCGCTGCAAAAAGGCGCCAAGGGTCGAGCGCTTCGTCTCGATCCCTGCGGCTTCCAGACGGACGACAAGTTCCTTGATCGTGATGTCGCTGTTCTCGGCCACCAGAGAGCGGATGAGTTCTTCGTGTCCAGTCAGCAGGGGCTTCTTCCAGCCACCGAATTGCGCGGATTTGACGCTGCCAGTCGCCGTCCAAAGCTGAAGAAGTTTCACGACGGTACTGACAGCCACATCGAAATGCTTGGCCGCCGCATTGCGAGACATGCCGCCTTCAACCGCACGAACGATCCGTTCCCGAAGATCTTCTGAATAGGGGCGCATTCATGGCTGGCCTCCTTAACCCAGCCACAAGCTTGAATCACACTTTTTAAGTGTTGTGAATCCTTTTCTCGATTCGACCT
>NZ_JBHUIY010000099.1:0-1164 GCF_042683125.1 Phaeospirillum tilakii | reverse complement strand
GCGCCGACGGTACGCCCGCCTTCACGGATAGCGAAACGCAGACCTTCGTCCATGGCGATCGGGCAGATCAGATGGACTTCCATCGACACGTTGTCGCCCGGCATCACCATCTCGGTGCCTTCCGGCAGGGTGACCACGCCGGTGACGTCGGTGGTGCGGAAGTAGAACTGCGGCCGATAGTTGGTGAAGAACGGGGTGTGACGCCCACCTTCATCCTTGGTCAGCACGTAGGCTTCCGCCTTGAACTTGGTGTGCGGGGTGATGCTGCCGGGGGCCGCCAGAACCTGGCCGCGCTCGACGTCCTCACGCTTGGTGCCGCGCAGCAGCGCGCCGATGTTGTCGCCCGCCTCGCCCTGATCAAGCAGCTTGCGGAACATCTCGACACCGGTGCAGGTGGTCTTGATGGTCGCCTTGATGCCGACGATTTCGACTTCGTCGCCGACCTTCAGCACGCCACGCTCGACACGGCCGGTCACCACGGTGCCGCGACCCGAGATCGAGAACACGTCTTCGATCGGCATCAGGAACGGCTTGTCCTTCGGACGTTCCGGCTGCGGGATGTACTTGTCGACTTCCGCCATCAGCGCCAGCACGGCGTCACGGCCGATTTCCGGGTTGCGGTCTTCCAGCGCACACAGCGCCGAGCCCTTGACGATCGGAATGTCGTCGCCGGGGAAGTCGTAGGACGACAGCAGCTCGCGAACCTCGAGCTCGACCAGATCGAGCAGTTCGGGATCGTCGACCATGTCGACCTTGTTCATGAACACGACCAGCGCCGGGACGCCGACCTGACGCGCCAGCAGGATGTGCTCGCGGGTCTGCGGCATCGGACCGTCGGCGGCCGAAACCACCAGGATCGCGCCGTCCATCTGCGCCGCACCGGTGATCATGTTCTTCACATAGTCGGCGTGGCCGGGGCAGTCGACGTGCGCGTAGTGGCGGTTGGTGGTCTCGTACTCGACGTGCGCGGTCGAGATGGTGATGCCACGCGCCTTCTCTTCCGGCGCCTTGTCGATCTGATCGTAGGCGGTGAAGGTCGCCCCGCCCGACTCGGCCAGAACCTTGGTGATCGCCGCAGTCAACGAGGTCTTGCCATGGTCGACGTGACCGATGGTGCCGATGTTGCAATGCGGCTTATTGCGCTCGAATTTCGCCTTAGCCATT
>NZ_JBHUIY010000098.1:0-1190 GCF_042683125.1 Phaeospirillum tilakii | reverse complement strand
CGGCGGGCCGGTCGGGCCCGGGCCGGTCGGGAGAGACGGCGGCGGGTGGAATCGTCGCGGCGGGCGGGGCGGCGGCAGGCGGGGCGGCGGGGGCGGCGGCGGGAGCCGGCGCCTCGGGCGAAGCGGCGGCGCCGCTCTTGCGGGCACGGTCCTCGGGCAGCGACACCCGCGCCCCCGGCTTGAGCTTGGCCATCCCGTCGGTCACCACCACGTCGCCCTCGGCGAGGCCGGATTCGATCAGGGCCTGATCGGCCTCGATGGTGCCGACGGTGACCGGACGCATCTCCGCCACCCGCTCGGCATTGACGCGGAAGACATAGGCGCCCTGCGGCCCGCGCTGGACCGCCGGCAGCGGCACCACCAGCCCGGCATGGCGGACGGTCAGCAGCAGCCGCACGGTGACGAAGCCGCCCGGCCACAATTTGCGGTCGGCATTGGGCATCACCGCCTTCAGCTTGATGGTGCCGGTGGTCTGGTCGATCGCGTTGTCGACCAGTTCGAGCGCGCCGACATCGACCACCCCGCCGCCGTCGCCCTGGGTAGCCAGCACGCTGAGCCGGGCGCCCTCGGCGAGGCGGGCGGCGATCGCCGGCAGGGTCTGCTGCGGCAGGGTGAAAATCACCGCGATCGGCTGGATCTGGCTCAGCGTCACCAGCCCGGTGCTGTCCGAGGCATGGATGATGTTGCCGCGATCGACCTGCCGCAGCCCGACCCGGCCGTCGATCGGCGCGGTGATCACGGTATGGCCGAGCTGGACCTTGGCCGAGGCGATCGCCGCCTCGTCGGCGCGGACGGTGGCTTCGAGCTGGCGGACGGTGGCGCGCTGGGTGTCGAGGGTCTGGCCGCTGATGCGGTCGCCCAGGGTCTGGTAGCGGGCGAGGTCGCGCCGGGCGGAGTCGAGCTGGGCCAGATCCTTGTCGCGGGTCGCCACCGCCTGATCATAGGCGGCGCGGTAGGTGCGCGGATCGATCTGGGCCAGCACGTCGCCGGCCTTGACGTCCTGGCCCTCGCGGAACAGCACGTCGATCAGCTGGCCATCGACCTGCGAACGCACGGTGACGGTGTTGAAGGCCTGCACCGTGCCCAGCCCGTCGAGATAGACCGGCACGTCGCGGCGCGAGACGGCGGCGGTCACCACCGGCACCGGGCGGCCCTCGCCCCCCGGCGCGGCGGCGGCGGCGGCGGGGGGC
>NZ_JBHUIY010000097.1:0-1281 GCF_042683125.1 Phaeospirillum tilakii | reverse complement strand
AGCTGGTCCGCCGCGCCCTGGAGAATTTCCGGCTGCCCTATCTGACCGTGACGCCGACCTTCTCGATCTGCCCCAAGCACGGCTACATCCCGGGCGAACATCCGTTCTGCCCCAAATGCGACGCCGAACTGATCGCCCGCAAGCGCGGGCAACTCGCTCAATCCGCCTGAGCAGAAAGGAGACCAACCGTGACCACCGATATTGCCACCCCCATCCCCGCCACCGACGGCATCACCCTGTCCGACGACGAACGCCAGCCCTGCGAGATCTGGACCCGGGTGATGGGCTATCACCGCCCGCTCGCCTCGTTCAACCAGGGCAAACAGGGCGAGTTCGCCGAACGCCGTTATTTCATCGAAACCTGCACGACCGCCTGCCGCGACGGGGACCAAGCCCAACGATAAGCCGGCGCGGCGGCGGCAGGGTGCCGCCGCCGTCGTTACCCGGCCAGCGCCGCGACGTCGCGGAAGGCCGGGATCTGGTCGAAGTTCATATAGCGGTAGATCTCGCCGGCCTTGGCATCGACCGCCGCCACCTGTTCCAGATATTCCGCCGGAGTCGGGATACGGCCGAGCAGGGCGCACACCGCCGCCAGTTCGGCCGAGCCGAGATAGACCCGGGTGTCGATACCGAGGCGGTTGGGGAAGTTGCGGGTCGAGGTCGACATCGCGGTGGCGCCCTTGCGGATCTGGGCCTGGTTGCCCATGCACAACGAGCAGCCCGGCAGCTCCATCCGCGCCCCGGCGCGGCCGAGGATGCCGTAATAGCCTTCCTCGGTCAGGATCATCTGATCCATCTTGGTCGGCGGCGCGACCCACAACCGGGTCGGGATGTCGCTCTTGCCGTCGAGCACCCGGCCGGCGGCGCGGAAGTGACCGATATTGGTCATGCAGGAGCCGATGAACACCTCGTCGATCTTGTCACCGGCGACCTCGGACAGCGGCTTGACGTCGTCCGGGTCGTTGGGACAGGCGAGGATCGGTTCCTTGATCTCGTTGATGTCGATCTCGATCACGGCGGCGTAATCGGCATTCTCATCGGGGGCGAGCAACTGGGGATCGGCGATCCAGGCTTCCATCGCCTTGATCCGGCGTTCGAGGGCGCGGCGGTCCTGATAGCCCTCGGCGATCATCCACTTCATCAGGGTGATGTTGGAGCGCATGTATTCGATGATCGGCGCCGGGCCGAGATGGACGGTGCAGCCGGCGGCGGAACGCTCGGCCGAGGCGTCGGTCAGTTCGAACGCCTGCTCGATCTTGAGGTCGGGCAGGCCCTCGATTT
>NZ_JBHUIY010000096.1:0-1304 GCF_042683125.1 Phaeospirillum tilakii | reverse complement strand
GGCAAGGTGGTGACGGTCGCCAGCCCCTATACCGCCGCCGAGGCCGCCGAACTGTCCCACGCCCAGTCGGGCGACGTGATCTATCTCGCCCATCCCGCCCATCCGCCGCGCAAGCTGGCGCGCAGTTCGTGGACCAGCTGGGCCTTCACCACCCTGACCTTCGCCCCCGCCCTGTCGGCCCCCACCGGCGTCGCCGTCGCCAAGACCGCCGGCAGCACCCACAGCTACACCGAGACCGTCTCCTACAAGGTCACCCGGATCAGCGCCAGCACCGGCGAGGAAAGCCTGCCCTCGGCGATCTGCTCGACCACCGGCCCAACCGCCGACGATTGGCCGGTCGGCTGCAAGCTGACGGTGTCGTGGAGCGCGCTGACCGACGTGGCCTATTTCCGGGTCTACAAGGCGGTCAACGGGATGTACGGCTATGTCGGCCTCGCCGACGGCGATGCCACCAGCTTCGAGGACACCAACATCACCCCCGACATCTCGGACGGGCCGCCCGAGGCGACCAATCCGTTCGCGGCGGCGGGCGATTACCCCTCGGTGGTGGCGATCCACCAGCAGCGGCTGTGCTTCGCCGCCACCAACAACAAGCCGCACGGGCTGTGGATGAGCCGCACCGGCTTCTTCGAGAACTTCTCGAAATCCCAGGTGTCGAAGAGCGACGACGCGATCACCGTCTCGCTCGGCTCGGGCGAGATCAACGCGATCAAGGGGCTGCTGTCGGTGCAGGACCTGATCATCCTCACCAGCGGCAGCGAGAACGTCTGCAACGGCGGCGGCACCGGATCGGCGATCAGCGCCAGCGCCGACGGCATCGCGCTGAAACCGCAATCCTACTGGGGCTCGGGCAGCCTGCCGCCTTTGTGCAGCGGCAACACCTGCCTCTACCTCCAGGGGCTGGGGGCGGCGGTGCGCGACCTGTTCTACGATTATTCGGTCGATGGCTTCGTCGGCACCGACCGCTCGATCCTGGCCCGCCACCTGCTCGACGGCCACCGGATCGTCTCGTGGGCCTATGCCCAGACCCCGGACAGCACCTTCTGGATGGTGCGCGACGATGGCGCCCTGCTCAGCCTGACCTATTTCCGCGAACAGGATGTCGGCGCCTGGGCGCTGCACACCACCAGCGGCAGCTTCGAGCGGGTGGCGACGATCGAGGGCGACGACCGCCACGACCTCTACGCCGTGGTCCGGCGCACCATCAACGGCGTCGCCCGCCGCTTCGTCGAGCGGCTGGCGACGCGGCGGATCGAGACCATCGCCGACGCCGCCTTCCTCGACGCCCATCTGGTCTATGACGG
>NZ_JBHUIY010000095.1:0-1325 GCF_042683125.1 Phaeospirillum tilakii | reverse complement strand
TGAACCGCCCCGGGATTGCCGGAGGTTCCCTCTCATGAGAAGAAGGAGCCATCATGAGCAAGACGACGAACAAGTTTTCCCCCGAGGTTCGCGAGCGCGCGGTTCGGATGGTTGCCGAGCATGCCGGTGAGCATGCCTCGCATTGGGCGGCGATCGTTTCCATAGCCGCCAAGATCGGGTGCGCGCCACACACGCTGAACGAATGGATCAGGAAGGCCGAGGTTGATCATGGCCAGCGGGCCGGCATCCCCTCGGAGATGGCGGCAAAGATGAAGGCGCTGGAGCGGGAGAACCGGGAACTGCGTCAGGCCAACGAGATTCTTCGCAAGGCCTCCGCTTATTTTGCCCAGGCGGAGCTCGACCGCCGGTTCAAGCCATGATCGCCTTCATCGACGATCATCGTGGGTCCTACGGGGTCGAGCCGATCTGCAAGGTGCTGCCGATTGCCCCGTCTACCTATCGCGCCCGTGTGGCAGGGCGCCTCGATCCGGCCAGGTTGTCGGCGCGAGCGCGGCGGGATCTGGCGCTGAAGCCGGAGATCGCCCGGGTCTTCGCCGAGAACTTCGAGGTCTACGGTGCCCGCAAGGTCTGGCTCCAACTGAAGCGCGAGGGCATCTCCGTCGCCCGTTGCACGGTGGAGCGGCTGATGTGCCAGATGGCTCTGCACGGGGTGATTCGCGGCAAGGCCGTGCGAACCACGATCAGCGACAAGGCGGCGCCCTGCCCGCAGGATCACGTCAACCGGCAGTTCCACGCCCCGGCCCCCAACCGGCTGTGGCTGTCCGACTTCACCTATGTCTCGACCTGGGCAGGCTTCGTCTATGTCGCCTTCATCATCGACGCCTTCGCCAGACGGATCGTCGGCTGGCGGGTCAGCCGCACCGCCCATGCCGGTTTCGTCCTCGACGCCCTGGAGCAGGCCCTGCACCAGCGCCAACCGGTTCACAAGGGCGGCCTCGTCCACCACAGCGACCGGGGCAGCCAGTACGTCTCGATCAAGTACACCGAACGCCTGGCCGAGGCCGGGATCGAACCCTCGGTGGGGAGCGTTGGCGACTCTTACGACAACGCCCTGGCCGAGACCATCAACGGTCTCTACAAGGCCGAGGTGATCCATCGAAAGGGGCCGTGGCGCAGTTTCGAGGCCGTCGAACTCGCCACCCTCGAATGGGTCGACTGGTTCAACCACCGCCGCCTGCTCAAACCCATCGGAGACATCCCGCCGGCCGAGGCCGAGGAAAGGTACTACGCCATGATCGACGCCATTCCCGTCGCCGCGTAGATTTGATCAAACTAGCCTCCGGCAATCCCGGGGCGGTTCAGTG
>NZ_JBHUIY010000094.1:0-1781 GCF_042683125.1 Phaeospirillum tilakii | reverse complement strand
CCGGCATGCTCGGCAACCATCCGAACCGCGCGCTCGCGAACCTCGGGGGAAAACTTGTTCGTCGTCTTGCTCATGATGGCTCCTTCTTCTCATGAGAGGGAACCTCCGGCAATCCCGGGGCGGTTCACACCGGCCATCCCCGCCCCGTCAAAAGGAAGCCGGATCGTCAACGGACGCACCGCGAATAGCGATGCGTTCGCCCACCCACGCATCCACCTCCGACAGCAGCCACGCGACCCGATTCGGCCCGAGCTGTACCCGCTTGGGGAATTTGCCCGCCGCTTCGAGACGCCCGATGTGTTGGGGTGTGTACGGGATGCCGCACAGTGTTTTCAGCTCCTTTTTCGACACGAGCCGCTTGTCGTACTGAGTCATCGGATATCTCCCTTTCGGGAGGCATCGCGATGCCTCGGTGGAAAAGCCGCACCGGTAGGCACGAAAAGGTTACAACCGCCCTTCGAGGGAGTCGAGGGCTTGCGTGCCATAGGTAACAGGCGGCTGCCACATAGGTAACATCACAGAGGGGAGGGGTGAGCGGTGCCGGACAGCCAGCGCGAGGCAAAAGGTAACGATTTCCGCGCATGTTACCTATTTCGTTACCTAAACAGCCCCGGAAACGACCAAGGGCTTAGCGGTTTCCCACTAAGCCCTTGAAAAGAATGGTGCCGGCGAAAGGATTCGAACCCTCGGCCCGCGCATTACGAATGCACATATGGCCGGTAGCGCATTGATATAAGACGACATATTCGCGCAAACTGTAAATTGTTAAATGATTGTTGAATGGGATGCGCATTTCGAGTGCGCGGGTCGGGAGGGGCTTCGCGGCACTGCAACGCTACCCATGCGCGCTTTCATCTGTCCCAGATGCATTGCATGGCCCATAGCCCCGTTGGGGACGAACATACATCAAGTATGTTCCCCACAGCCTCCTCCTATTGCGCATGGCCCGCGAGAACAATTCCCTGCCATACCTTGCCGCCGATCCTGTCCAGCACCTCCGCTTGCGCCATCTGTCGTTCGGCCCGTGCCGCGACCATTGCGCGGGTCAATGCCGTTGCCAGATAGATCATCGTCTCCGGGCTGGCCGGGCGCTTGCGCGCCTTCAGGCTGGAAAGATAGCTGCGGTCACGGCCAAGCCATGTCCGGCTGAAATCGTATTGGTCCCGCGTCAAGCCCTGTGCCTTCAATTCCCCGTAAGCTTGGTAAATGTCCATCTCGTTCTCCCTCTTGGTGTGCTGCGCAGCTATTTATGCCTTTTGGCATAAATACACTTGCGGAACAGCGCAGATCAGAAAGGAGAATTGCGATGACGACGAAAACCGTAGAGATCGGCTTCCAGGGGCAGCGGATTGAATGGGACGGCTTGGCCGATTACCTCACCCACATCATCCTGTCGGGAAAACCGACGGCCAGCGGGACGCAGCCGGGACGGGCGCTCAAGGAGGCAGAAATTTTTCAGAAAAATTTCCAGATCGGCGAAAACTGAGCATAAATAGCAATGGCCGGTGACGGCCCATATAGCATCCACACAACGAAGTAGGCGGCGCTTAAAAGATAGAGTGCCCGAAACGACAGTAGGGCAACTTCGAGATGCAAGGGGAAAACTTTAAACCAGCGCAGAAAGGATTAGTCAGCAGAGTAGCACGCTGTCTGACTAAGAGCCCAACTCAAAAAGAGTTGAGCGGTTTCAGAGGGTTGTGATTCCGTTTTGTTGCGAGACGAAACGGAGAGAGATCGATGCCCTGGACCGAAACCGCCCGCCGTGAGTATCGGCGGGCGAA
>NZ_JBHUIY010000093.1:0-1815 GCF_042683125.1 Phaeospirillum tilakii | reverse complement strand
CGGCGGCGCGGGCGGCACGGTCGGCCTCGGCCTGGGCCGCCTCGGCGGTGGCGAGGCGGTCGGCGGCGGCGCGGGCGGTGGCCTCGGCGGCTTCGAGCCGGTCGAGCCGCTCGGCCCGGTCGCGGGCGAGGCGGTCGGGCAGGTCCTCCAGCCGCTCGCGCTCGTACAGCAGGCTTTCCCGCCGCGTTTCCAGTTCGGCGATCTGGCGTGCGGCGGTGTCGGCGCGGCCGCGCCAGGACTCGAGGTCGGCGGCGAGGCCGTCGCGGCGCCGCGCCCGCTCGCCGGCGGCGCGCTCGATCCGGTCCAGTTCGCTCCGCGCCTCGATCAGCGCCGCCCGCCGTTCCGCCAGTTCGGCGCGCAGCCCGGCGATTCCGTCGCGGTCCTCCCCGGTGGCGGGAAAGGCGGCCAGCGCGTCCTGGGCCTCGATCAGTTCGGCCTCGGCCTCGGCCAGACTGGTCTCGGCCTCGGCGCACAGGTCGGCGGCGGCGGCCAGCCGCTCGCCCTGGGCGGCGGCGCGGCGGGCGAGGCGGTCATGGTCGTCGCGGGCGCGGATCAGCGCCGCCTCGGCCCGCCGCAGCGCGTCGCGGCCGGCGCGTTCGGCCTCGGCCGCGCGGTCGGCGGCGGCCAGTGCGGCGGCGGCGGTGTCCTCGGCGGTCTCGACCCCAAGCTCGGCATCCTCGCGCCGGGCCTCCAGCTCACGCAGGCGGTTGCGCTGGGCCAGCCGTACCGCCATCGCCGTCGGCGCCCCGGCCTGGACGACATAGCCGTCCCAGCGCCACAGATCGCCGGCCGGGGTCACCAGCCGCTGGCCGACCGCCAGGGCCGGGCGCAAGGTTTCGGCGGCGTCGGCATCGGTGGCGACCGCGACCTGGGCGAGGCGGCGGGCCAGCGCCGGCGGGGCGGTGACGAAGGCCGACAGCGGCCGGCTGTCGGGCGGCAGCGGCGGCAGGCCGGCGGCGGGGCCGAGATCCTCCCACCGGCGCGGCGCCGCCGGCTCGGTGGCGGCGGTGAGGTCGTCGCCCAGGGCGGCGGCCAGCGCCGCCTCGTAACCCGGGCTGGCGCTGACCGCGTCGAGCACCGGGCGGAAGCCGGGGCTGGTGCCCTGGGCCAGCACCTGGGCCAGGGCGTCGGCCTCGGCGGCGAGGCGGTCGCGCCCGGCCAGCGCGGCGGCGAGGGCGTCGCGGGCGCGGTCGCGCTCGCTCTGGGCGGTGGCGCGGTCGCGTTCGGTCCGCTCGGCCAGTTCCTGCGCCGCCTCGCGCTCCTCCTCGGCCGCCTCCAGCTCCATGGCCAGCGCGGTCAGCTCGGCCGGATCGACCGCCTCGGCGGCGAGGGCGGCGCGCTGGGATGCGGCCAGGGCGAGGCGGTCGCGCTGGCGGTCGCGCCGGGTCTCGGCCTGCTGGATCTGGCGCAAGGCGGCGGCGCGGGCGGCATCGGCGGCGGCGACCGCCTCCATCCGCGCCGCGAGGTCCTGCTCGCCGGCGGCGACGGCGGCGGCGACCCGCTCGACCGCTGCTGTTGCGGCGGCGCGGGCCGGGGCCTCGCCGGCCGCCTCGGCGGCGAGGGCGTCGCGCTCGCCCTCCAGCCGGGCCAGGGAGCGGGCGGCGTCGGCGGCGCGTTCATGCTCGCGTTGCAGGTCGGCCTCGGCCTGGACCAGCCGGGTGTCGAGGTCGCGCCGGGCCTCGGCCAGCCGGCCGGCCTCGGCCTCGATCCGCTCCAGCGCCGCCTGTTCGTCCGGCACCGGCGCGGCGGCCTCGGCGGCGGCGGCGCGCAGCCGCAGCTGGTCGGCGGCGGCCCCGGCGGCGGCGGCGCGGGCGG
>NZ_JBHUIY010000092.1:0-1826 GCF_042683125.1 Phaeospirillum tilakii | reverse complement strand
TGACTGATCATGCGCTGATCATGTTTGCTATCATACACTGATCATGTGCCTCTGGAGGCAATAAACAAAGAGCTGAGTAGGCACGAATCAAACAGTCAGCAGGCAATAATCATGGAACTCAGCTGTGAGGAATCATGCTGCTCAGCTGGCAATAATCAAGCAGCTGAGCAGGCAGGAATTACGCAGCTCAGCTGGCAATTGTCAAGCAGATGAGCGGCAGGAATCGTGCAGCTCAGCTGGCAATTGTCAAGCAGATGAGCAGACACTAATCACGCAGCTCAGCAGGCCCTGATCACGTGACTGATCATGCACTGATCACGTGGCTGATCATGCACTGATCACGTGACTGATCATGCACTGATCACGTGGCTATCATGCACTGATCACGTGGCTGATCATGCACTGATCACGTGGCTGATCATGCACTGATCACGTGGCTGATCATGCACTGATCACGTGTTTATCAGGCAATGATCAGTGACTGACAGGCGCTGATCATGGGACTGTGCACGCACTGATCACGTGGCTATCATGCACTGATCACGTGACTGCGCATGCACTGATGACGTGGCTGTTCGGGCACTGATCACGTGTTTATCAGGCAGTGATCAGTGACTGACAGGCGCTGATCAGGGGACTGTGCACGCACTGATCAGGTGGCTGATCAGGAACTGACCACCTGACCGCGCATGCAGTGATCACGTGGCTGGTCGTTCACTGATCACGTGTTTATCATACGGTGATCACGTGACTGAGAGGCGCTGATCACGTGACTGTGCCGTCAGTGATCACGTGGCTGAGCAGGCACTGATATCGTGACTGAGCATGCACTGATCATGTGCCGGGAGCCGGGGAGGCATTCCACTCTGGACAAAGGTCATGAGGAAGGAGGCTCGGCATACGCAAATGCGGGATCGAGCCTCAGGAGTCCACCCGGATATTCTCGAGCATCTCCCCCCCAAAAAAACCGGAGTCTGCCTACTGTATTGCTTTGTGCTCTCACCTCTGATTTCACTGGGGGCTGTCCCCCACCACCATCTCGCTCTCTCTGTCAAAGAGTTAACTTACAGCTCCAATTCATAAAGTTCCTTGTCATTCTTCCCTTTAACTTCCAGCTGAGTCTCCATCTGGAGCGCGGAACCCACCACGCTTACTAATTATGCCTGGGCTGCTAAGACCCACTCGAGAAGGTGTCTAGGGTGAGGCACCTTTCGCTATTCGAGAGGGCGCCTGCGGCCTACGTAAGTGGTGCAAACTTCTTGTCTTGAAGTTTGATTGGTCTTCCGCGTAAACCAAGCTACTCAGTCTCTTTTCTCCACCGAATTTTCCTACTGAGCTCTCCTCATACTATTATTCTTGACATCTCTGATTAGCATATAAATAGTCGCCTAGGCCATCTCTCCTTCGAATACCCTGGATCAGTTGGGGCTGGTCCCCGGCAGGTGGCGACCGAACAGGGACCTCAGGAGGCAATACTCAAAGAGCTGAGCAGACACGAACCACGCAATCAGCAGGCAATAAGCATGGAGCTCAGCAGTGACGAATCATGCTGCTCAACTGGCAATAATCAAGCACGTGACCAGGCAGGAATCACGCAGCTCAGCTGGCAATTGTCAAGCAGATGAGCCGGCAGGAATCACGCAGCTCAGCAGGCCCTGATCACGTGACTCTTCATGCACTGATCACGTGGCTGATCATGCACTGATCACGTGACTGATCATGCACTGATCACGTGGCTATCATGCACTGATCACGTGACTGAGCATGCACTGATGACGTGGCTGATCGGGCACTGATCACATGGCTCATCATGCACTGATCACGTG
>NZ_JBHUIY010000091.1:0-1865 GCF_042683125.1 Phaeospirillum tilakii | reverse complement strand
CGCTCACCCGCCGCCGCCCGCGCCGCCGCCGCGCCGCCGCCCTCGCCGCCGCGCTGGAGGACGACGAGCGCGCGGTGCTGGTGATCGGCGCCGCCGGCGACGAACTGTTCCGCAACCGCGCGGCGCGGCGGCGCTTCGGCCCGGCCGCCGACCCGCTCGAACCGCTGCGGTCGATGGTGGTGGCCGACGAGACCGCGCTGGCCGCGCTCGAACGCCTCGCCGCGGCGGCGGCGGTGGGCGGGTTCCGCCGGATCGAGCTGCCGCTGCCGCTGATCGGCGGCGGGCGGTCGTGGCTGGCGATCGAGGTGCGGCCGGGCGACCGCCCCGGCGGCCGGGTGTGGCGGGCCGAGGACATCAGCGGCCAGCGCGCGATCGTCGAGACGCTGCGGCGCGAGAGCGAGCTTTTGTCCGACTTCATCGATTTCCTGCCGGTCGGCTGCTATTCGGCCGATGCCGACGGGGTGCTGCGCTACGTCAACCAGCGGCTGGCCGACTGGCTGGGCCAATCGCCCGACGGCCTGATCGGGCGCGGGCTGGCCGAGCTGTTCGGCACCGTCCCCAACCCCGAGGAGGAGCGGGCCGAACTGCGCTTCACCGGCCGCAACGGCGAGGTGTTCCAGGGGATGGTGGCGCATTCGGTCTATGACGAGGGCGGGGAGATGTTCACCCGCTCGGTGGTGCTGCGCGACCCGCTGCCGGAACAGCAATGGGCGCGGGCGCTGCGGGCGTCCGAGCGGCGCTTCCGCTGGCTGTTCGACGACGCCCCGGTCGGGATCGCCCTGGTCGATCCCGACGGCACCCTGTCGGGCTGCAACCTCGCCTTGGCGGCGATGGTCGGGGTCGATCGCGACGACCTGCTCGGCCATCCGGTCGGCGCGCTGATCGCCGAAAGCGCCCGCGCCACCGCCGCCGAGCATCTCGGCCGGGTGTTGCAGGGCTCGCAGCCGGCGGTCCATCTCGACCTCGCCCTGGCCGGGCGGGGCAACCCGGTGGCCCAGTTGTTCGTCACCCCCTCGCACGACAACGGCACCATCTCGGGCCTCGTCATCCATTTCATCGACGCCACCGAGCAGCGCAACCTCGAACGCCAGTTCGCCCAGAGCCAGAAAATGCAGGCGATGGGCCAGCTGGCCGGCGGGGTGGCGCACGATTTCAACAATCTGCTGACGGCGATGATCGGGTTCTGCGACCTGCTGCTGCAACGCCACGGCGTCGGCGACCCCAGCTTCGCCGACATCATGCAGGTCAAGCAGAACGCCAACCGCGCCGCCGCGCTGGTGCGGCAGTTGCTGGCCTTCTCGCGCCGGCAGGCGTTGCAGCCGCGCCGGCTGGCGGTGACCGACGCCCTGGCCGAACTGTCGGCGCTGCTGCGCCGCCTGCTGGGCGAGACGATCGAACTGCGGATGATCCACGGCCGGGCGCTCGGGCTGGTGCGGGTCGATCCCGGCCAGTTCGATCAGGTGATCATCAATCTCGCCGTCAACGCCCGCGACGCGATGCCGGGCGGCGGCACCCTGACCATCCGCACCAACGCGGTCAAGGTCGAGCGGCCGACCCCGCGCGGGGCCGAGGTGATGCCGCCCGGGGACTACGTCCTGATCGAGGTGTCCGATACCGGCACCGGCATCGGCCGCGAGACCCTGCCCCGGATCTTCGAGCCGTTCTTCTCGACCAAGGAGGTGGGCGCCGGCACCGGGCTCGGCCTGTCCACCGTCTACGGCATCGTCCGCCAGACCGACGGCTTCGTCTTCGTCGCCAGCGAGCCGGGCCAGGGCGCCACCTTCTCGATCTACCTGCCCCGGATCGAGGCCGCGCCGGAAGCCGACCCGGCGGGGCGGAGCGGCGCGGCGCGGCTGGTGGCGCTG
>NZ_JBHUIY010000090.1:0-1882 GCF_042683125.1 Phaeospirillum tilakii | reverse complement strand
GAGAGGATCTGGTCATGCTTGAAGCCTATCGCCAGCATGTCGCCGAGCGCGCCGCGCTTGGGATTCCCCCCCTGCCGCTGTCGGCGGCCCAGACCGAGGCGCTGGTCGCCCTGTTGCGCGATCCGCCCGCCGGTGAAGCCGAGACCCTGGCCGAGCTGTTGACCCACCGGGTCCCCGCCGGGGTCGATGACGCCGCCCGGGTCAAGGCCGCCTTCCTCGCCGCCATCGCCACGGGCAGTGAAACCAACAGTGTGATCAGCCGGGCCGAGGCCACCCGCCTGCTCGGCACCATGCTGGGCGGCTTCAACGTCAAGCCGCTGATCGACCTGCTGGCCGATGCCGAGGTCGGCGCGATCGCCGCCGACGGGCTGAAGACCACCCTGCTGGTGTTCGATTACTTCAACGACGTCCGCGCTTTGGCCGAGGCCGGCAACGCCAATGCCCGCGCCGTGCTGACCTCCTGGGCCGAGGCCGAGTGGTTCACCGCCCGCCCGGCGGTGCCGGATAGCCTGACGCTGACCGTGTTCAAGGTGTCGGGCGAGACCAACACCGACGACCTCTCCCCGGCCCCCGACGCCTGGAGCCGCCCCGACATCCCGCTGCACGCCCTGGCGATGCTGAAGAACCCCCGTCCCGGCATCGACCCGGACGAGCCCGGCGCACGCGGCCCGATCCGCCAGCTCGAGGCGCTGAAGGCCAAGGGCCATCTGGTCGCCTATGTCGGCGACGTGGTCGGCACCGGCTCGTCGCGCAAGTCGGCGACCAATTCGGTGCTGTGGTGGACCGGGGCCGACATCCCCCACGTCCCCAACAAGCGTTTTGGCGGCGTCTGTCTCGGCAGCAAGATCGCCCCGATCTTCTACAACACGATGGAAGATGCCGGCGCCCTGCCGATCGAACTCGACGTCTCGGCGTTCGAGACCGGCGACGTGATCGAGCTGCGCCCCTACGAGGGCAAGGCGCTGAAGAACGGCGCGGTGGTCTCGACCTTCCAGGTCAAGTCCGAGGTGATCTTCGACGAGGTCCGCGCCGGCGGCCGCATTCCGCTGATCATCGGCCGCGGCCTGACCGCCAAGGCGCGCGAGGCGCTGAAGCTGCCGGCCAGCACCCTGTTCCGCCTCCCCGCCGTGCCGAAGGACAACGGCAAGGGCTTCTCGCTGGCCCAGAAGATCGTCGGCCGCGCCTGTGGCCTGCCGGAAGGGCAGGGGATGCGGCCCGGCACCTATTGCGAACCCCGGATGACCACCGTCGGCTCGCAGGACACCACCGGGCCGATGACCCGCGACGAGCTGAAGGATCTCGCCTGTCTCGGCTTCTCCGCCGACATGGTGATGCAGTCGTTCTGCCACACCGCCGCCTATCCCAAGACGGTGGACATCAAGACCCATCACGAGCTGCCCGGCTTCATCTCGACCCGGGGCGGCCTCGCTTTGCGGCCGGGTGACGGGGTGATCCATTCCTGGCTCAACCGCCTGCTGCTGCCCGACACCGTCGGCACCGGCGGCGATTCCCACACCCGCTTCCCGATCGGCCTGTCCTTCCCGGCCGGCTCCGGGCTGGTGGCCTTCGCCGCCGCCACCGGGGTGATGCCGCTCGACATGCCGGAAAGCGTGCTGGTCCGCTTCAAGGGCAAGCTCCAGCCCGGCGTCACCCTGCGCGATCTGGTCAACGCCATCCCACTCTACGCCATCCGCCAGGGCCTGCTGACGGTCGAGAAGAAGGGCAAGAAGAACATCTTCTCCGGCCGGATCCTCGAAATCGAGGGCCTGCCCGACCTCAAGATCGAGCAGGCGTTCGAACTGACCGACGCCTCGGCCGAGCGTTCCGCCGCCGGCTGCACCGTCCATCTCGGCCCGGCGCCGATCATCGAATACATGCGCTC
>NZ_JBHUIY010000089.1:0-2316 GCF_042683125.1 Phaeospirillum tilakii | reverse complement strand
CGCGCCGGAAGCCGCGCCTGCGCTGGCCGCGCCGGCGGCGGCCTCGGCCGCCACGGCGACCCCGGCGGCCGCCCCGGCCAAGCCGAAGCCGTCGCCCTGTGCCCGCGCCCTGCACGCCGCCGAGGCCAAGCTGGCCAAGACCAAGGCCCAGCCCGAGGTGATCGCCGCGTCGTGGGAACACCTCCAGGCCGCCAAGAAGGCCGCCAAGGCCGGTCAGGGCAAGCAATGCGTCGCCGAGGCCAAGGCGGCCGAAAGCGGGCTCTGAACCATCCCTCCGGCAACGGAAAACGGGGACCGGCATGCCGGTCCCCGTTTTTCATGACGGGCCTGATCGGGGGCCTGGGGGGGGGGAAACCCTTCGCGGGCTCCGCCCGCCCCCGCCAAGGGCCGAGGGCCCTTGGATCCCGTTCCTTGCCCTTCGCGCGGCCAACGCCAGCGCCCAAGCGGAAAGGCCGGTCCGCGCCCAACCACCCATGGGTTCCAAGGGCCTTGCGGCCCTTGGCGGGGGTGGGCGGAGCCCACGTCAACGGTCTGACTCCAGGGGGTCAGGCGTGCCCGGCTTCGCCCGACAGCAGCCCGACATCGATGCCGAGCTTCTGGATCGCCTGCTCGTATTTGCGCTCGAGATTGCCCGAGAACAGCAGATCGAGATCGGCCGGCGCGATCAGCCAGGCATTGTCGCGGATCTCGCTGTCGAGCTGGCCCGAGCCCCAGCCGGCATAACCGAGCGCCAGCAGCATCTGGCGCGGACCGGTGCCGCCGGCGATGGCGCGCAGCACATCGACGGTGGCGGTCAGCGCCACCCCTTCGGCGACGCGCAGGGTATTGTCGTGCTGATAATCGTCGGAATGGAGGACGAAGCCGCGCCCGCTTTCGACCGGACCGCCGAAATGAACCGGAATCGAGTCACAATCGCTCGAAACCGGGATTTCGAACTGTTCGAGCAGTTGCGGAAAGCTGAGTCCATCGATCGCGCGGTTGACCACCAGCCCCATCGCCCCCTCCGCCGTGTGGGCGCAGAGATAGACCACCGTCCGGGCGAAGCGGGGATCGGCCATTTGCGGCATCGCGATCAGCATCTGTCCGGCGAGATAGCCGGAATTCTTCTGCGGGAGCATGACTCTCAGATAGGCTGCCCCGCGCCGGAAAGCAAGCCCGATGCGGCTTCGCCACCTCGGCCGGCGGACGGCGGGCGGCAGGCGCGGAATAAAGGGAAGGCCCATCCGCCGGGGGGGACGGACAGGCCTTCCAACTCACCAGGAACCGCGAGGGGGGGAAAGGCGGGTTCCCGGCAAGGGCGACCGGCTCCGGCGGGGGCCGGTCGCAATCAGTCTCCGACCGACCGACCGCCCCCACGCGGGGGGTCGGCGATCCCTGTCGGCGACCGGAGGGCGAAACCTGAGCGGGAGTCGTAGGTGGCCGACAGCGCCGCCCTTGCCCGGTCGATCCCACCGGAAACCTTCTCGGAGCCACCGGCCGCGAAGACCGGGATAAAACGAGCCAAGTGTTGGTTTTTCCTCGACATTTGGCCCTCCGCTCCGTCCCCGATGAGAACGTGTTTATCCTAGGACAAGTTGTCATCTGACGAACGCCCTATTCCCGCAACTCTGCCCGGTCGTTATAACCTGCGACATTTTGCCGGCCGGCGCGTCTTGAACAATATCAGGTTGCATGATCCCGGCGCGGACCGGCACCTGCGATTGTTCCAGCGCCGGCCCCAACCGGCCTTCGCCGCCCATTGCCTTGATTTTGCGTGGAACAACGCGCCAAAGGCGGTTTCGCCGCCCCCGGCGGGCGCAGCCGGCCAGTCCGGTAAAATTTGCATGGATTTTTAAATAAAGGCCGCCAAAAAACGCTTGGCCGGCGGGGCAAACCGTGCCCCGCCGCGCTCAGCCGCGCAGGGCGGTTTCGGTAACCCGGGCCAGGGTCAGCAGGTCGGTGCGCGAGCCGATGCCGCGCTCGCGCAGGCGGGCGGCCAGCGCGCCGACGGTGGCCGGCCGGCCAGGGCGGCCGAACACCGCGAGGAAACGCTGGCGGCCAAGCTGGCGGAAGGCGGTGGCGAGGCACACCGCCGCCTGGAAGGTGGTGAGGGCGAGCCCGGCGAACAGTTCCGAGCGGACCGAATCATTGACCCCGACCATCACCGTCACCAGCTCGCGCCGGCGCTCGTCGCTGAGGTCGCCCACCACCGGCACCACGCCGCGATCGCCCAGCGCCTCCCACCAGAACGCCGCCTCGGGCGAATCGAACGGGACCGGGCCGGGGGCGTCGGGATGGGCCCGCGCCGGCGGCGCGGGCGCGGGCGCGGCCGGCGGC
>NZ_JBHUIY010000088.1:0-2383 GCF_042683125.1 Phaeospirillum tilakii | reverse complement strand
GCAACGACATGGTCGAGTATTTCGGCGAACAGCTCGACGGCTATGCCTTCAGCCGGTTCGGCTGGGTGCAATCCTACGGCTCGCGCTGCGTCAAGCCGCCGATCCTGTTCGGCGACATCAGTCGGCCTCGGGCGATGACGGTCGACTGGATCCGCCATGCCGCCTCGCTGACCGACCGGCCGATGAAGGGAATGCTGACCGGCCCGGTGACGATCCTCAACTGGTCGTTCGTGCGCGATGACCAGCCGAGGGCGGACACCTGCCGGCAATTGGCGCTGGCGATGCGCGAGGAAGTGCTGGATCTCGAACGGGCCGGCATCGGGGTGATCCAGATCGACGAAGCCGCGTTGCGCGAAGGCCTGCCCCTGCGCCGCGCCGAGTGGCAATCCTATCTCGACTGGGCGGTGGAATGCTTCCGCATCACCGCCAACGGGGTCGAGGACGACACCCAGATCCATACCCACATGTGCTACTCGGAATTCAACGACATCATCGCCGCGATCGCCGCGATGGATGCCGACGTCATCACCATCGAGACCTCGCGCTCGGACATGGAATTGCTCGATGCCTTCGACGATTTCAACTATCCGAACCAGATCGGGCCGGGGGTCTATGACATCCATTCCCCCAATATCCCGAGCGAGGCGCATATCGTCGCCCTGATGAAGAAGGCGGCGGAGCGGATCCCGGCCGAGCGGCTGTGGGTCAATCCGGATTGCGGCCTCAAGACCCGGCAGTGGAGCGAGGTGATCCCGGCCCTGACCAACATGGTCAGTGCCGCCCGCACCCTGCGCGCCACCATCGCCTGACCGCGCCGGCCCCGGCCGCTCCGGCCTTGCCCTCCCTTCGTCCCGCAGGGACGATCTGTTGAGATTGATGCCATGTTTGACCGTAGCCAGAAAACGATCGCCCGGATCGATCCGGAAATCTTTGCCGCGATCGAGAACGAGACCCGCCGTCAGGAAGATCACATCGAACTGATCGCCTCCGAAAACTATACCTCTCCCGCCGTCATGGCGGCGCAGGGGTCGCAACTGACCAATAAATACGCCGAAGGTTATCCGGGGAAACGCTATTACGGCGGTTGCGACCAGGTCGACGTCGTCGAACGGCTGGCGATCGACCGCGTCCGCCGGCTGTTCGGAGCCGAGGCCGCCAACGTGCAGCCCCATTCCGGGTCCCAGGCCAATCAGGCGGTGTTCTTCGCCACCCTCCAGCCCGGCGACACCATCATGGGGATGAGCCTCGCCGATGGCGGGCATCTGACCCACGGCATGCCGCTCAACATGAGTGGCAAATGGTTCAATGTGGTCAGCTATGGCCTGAACGCGCAGGAAGACATTGATTACGTCGGGCTGGAGCGGCTGGCGCGGGAATCCCGGCCGAAGCTGATCATCGCCGGCGCCTCGGCCTTCGCGTTACGGATCGACTTCGAACGGATCGCGCGGGTGGCGCGCGAGGTCGGCGCCTATTTGATGGTCGATATGGCCCATTATGCCGGCCTGATCGCCGCCGGGCTCTATCCCAATCCGGTGCCGCATGCCGATTTCGTCACCACCACCACCCACAAGAGCCTGCGTGGCCCCCGGGGTGGGGTGATCCTGACCCGGATCGAGCATGAGAAGGCGATCAATTCGGCGGTGTTTCCAGGATTGCAGGGCGGGCCGCTGATGCATGTCGTCGCCGCCAAGGCGATCGCCTTCAAGGAGGCAATGAGCCCCGACTTCGTCGATTATCAACGCCATGTCCTGCGCAATGCGGCGGTGCTGGCTGAGACCCTGATCGCGCGGGGTCTGCGGATCGTCTCCGGTCGCACGGAAAGCCATCTGATGCTGGTTGACCTGCGGGCCAAGCGGATCACCGGCAAGCAGGCCGAGGCCGTTTTGGGACGGGCCCACCTCACCGTCAACAAAAACGCCATTCCGCAAGATCCGGAAAAGCCGTTCGTGACCTCCGGCATCCGGTTGGGAACGCCCGCGCTGACCACGCGGGGGTTCCGGGAGATCGAGGCGCGGGAGGTGGGAAACCTGATCGCCGACCTGTTGGATGCGCCGGACGACGAAGCGGTTCTCGCTCGCGTTCAAGGGAGGGTGTCCGACCTGACACGGGCGTTTCCGGTCTATTGCTGACCCAGGAGATTCGGTAGGGTGGTCCCGCCTCACTGCGGGCCACCCCGTGCCTTTCCTTGAGATTTAAATAAAACTGAGGCTTCGTCCCGCGCGGATCCGGGCTCCTGGTGTCGAAACCACCGGCTGGCTAAGAGCCCGACTCGAAACTCTATGAATTGAAACAATACCTTGCGAGACGCCTGGTTGTGAGGCGGATATGGGCGACGTTGATCCATGCTTCGGCGGAGGCGATGGATTTTTCCCAGTCCTTGGCC
>NZ_JBHUIY010000087.1:0-2616 GCF_042683125.1 Phaeospirillum tilakii | reverse complement strand
TCTTCCTCAAGATCAAGCACTTCAGGCGCATTGCCACCCGCTACGACCAGACGCCAAGGGCCTTCTTGTCCTTCCTCAGCCTCGTCAGCGCATTCATCTGGACCAAATGAATGTCAACGCGCTCTAGGCTATGGTGCAAGTGAAGCCGCTATCGATGGCCAGCGATGGAGCAAGCGCCGCGCTGGAGCGGCTATCCACGCGTTGATGAATTCGATGGGGTATGACCGCTACTCGATCGTTGGTCATGATCGCGGTGCGCGGGTTGGGTATCGCATGGCGCTCGATTACCCCGATGCAGTACGGTCGTTCGCTTCGCTGGCCGTTGTCCCGACACTGGACGCAATGTCGGCGATCGACTTTCGCGAAGCCGCTGCGCGCTTCCATTGGTTTTTCCTGGCGCAACCGGGGGATTTGCCGGAAAGGCTGCTCGCGGCAGAGCCTAACCTCTTCCTCGACCGTGCACTGGACGGCATGGCCGGCGGACGGCCGTTCCTTGAGGAAGCTGCCCGCCGAGCTTACCATCTGGCGTTTAGGCGCCATTCGGTTCGACACGCGATATGCGAGGACTATCGTGCCGCCCTGAATGAGGATCTGGCCGCCGACCGCGCCGACCGGGACGCCGAACGGCGCATCGCCTGTCCTGTTCTTTCGCTGTGGCCGGCGGCCGGTCACAGCGGCGACGGCCGCACTCCTCTCGAAATTTGGAAAGAATGGTCGTCGGAAGTGTCTGATGCGGCATTACCAGGCGGCCACCTCCTCGCTGAGGAGAGCCCGAGCGAGGTGCTTGCAGAACTTCTGCCCTTTCTCGATCGGCAGCACGGCTGAACGTGCACTTGGGCTTACGATGCAAGCTAGTTGGCGGGAGCTATGCGTGAATCTGGGTGACGAGTCCGATCAGGCGGCGGTTTGTGAAACGGCCTCGGCGCTCTGGACCCCGTCGATGAATTTGATGCCGTTGATGAGCTTGGGCAACTGATTTTCGCCTTTGAGGCGGCGCCAGGTTTTGGCGGCGGCCATGACCAGCTTGAAGACCATCAGCTTGGCGGTCGTCGCCGACAAGGCCCCCTTGGTCCGGACGGTGCGGTGCCGGACGGTGGCAAAAACGCTTTCAATGGGATTGGTCGTGCGCAGATGGACCCAATGCTCGGCAGGGAAATCGTAGAAGGCCAGCAGGGGCATCCGGTCCTTTTCGAGGCATTCGACCGCCTTGGGATATTTGGCGCCGTATTTGGCGGCAAAGACGTCGATGGCTTTCTCCGCTGCCGCCCGGTCAGGTGACATCCAGATCTCGGCGAGGTCCTTCTTCATGCCGGGTTGAACGGATTTTGCTGCCTTGTTCAGGATGTTGCGGGTCTTGTGCAGCCAGCAGCGCTGGTGGCGGGTCGAGGGGAACACCTCGTCCATCGCTTTCCAGAAGCCGAGGGCGCCATCACCGATGGCCAGTTCTGGAGCGATGGCCAAACCGCGAGCCTTCAGATCGACCAGCAATTCCCGCCAGCTTTGGGTGCTCTCGCGAACGTCGACCTGGAACCCCATCAGCTCCTTGCGACCTTCCGGGGTGGCGCCGATCAGCGCCAGCATGCATTCGGCGCTGTCTTCCATGCGGGCCTGGAGATAGACCCCGTCCGCCCAGACATACACATAACGGCGCGCTGACAGGTCACGCTTTTGCCAGCGTTCGTAAGAGCTGGCCGGGATTGTTTGGACAGAATTCGGCGGATTTTAAGTGGATCGCCTGCCGGTTTCGGTCTGGTTTTGCCGCTGGGGGGCCTCATTTCGGTCGGGCTACGCCCTCCCTGCATGAGGCCCCCCAGCGGCGGCAAAAATCATGCTGCCTCGATCTGGGGCAGGTTGTCAAAGTAGGCTTGGTCGGGCGTTCTGCCGCCATGGCTCGAATGCGGCCTGTGGCCGTTGTAGAAGTCGAAGTAGCGGCCGAGCGAGGCGCGGGCCTCGGTCACGCTGTCGTAGGCCTTGAGGTAGACCTCCTCGTACTTCACCGAGCGCCAGAGCCGCTCGACGAAGACTTTGTCGCGCCATGATCCCTTGCCGTCCATTGTACCGGTCCACGGTATTCGAGACACCGAGTTGATACCTACGCCGCCCGTGAGGGCGGGGTGAGTTGTTCGGCCCTTACCTGGGCCGGGGTTCGGTATTCGTGCCGTTCGAGGATCCATTCGTCGTTGTAGCGGCGCCGGAAATCGACGAGGGCCAGGCGCAAGTCCTCGACGGTGTCGAAGGTGTGCACCCACAGCAGGTTTTCCTTGAGCGTGCGAATGAAGCGCTCGGCGCAGCCGTTGCCCTCGGGGGCGCGGACGAAGGCGGGCGAGCTCTCGATGCCGAGGAAGGTGATCTCGGCCTGGAAGTCGGCGGCCATGTACTGGCTGCCGTGGTCGTGGCGCAGCTTCAGTCCTTTTGCGGCCTCCTTGGCGAAGGCGCCGAAGCGCTCACGCACGCCCTGGCGGACAGGCTCCAGCGCCTCGAAGCGGGTGGCCCGTTTGGCGGCGTGGATGCCGACGCACTCGCCCGAGCAATGGTCGACGGCGATCATCACCGAGGCTGGCCCCTCGCCGGTCCAGGTGGTGGTGAGGTCGGTGCCCCACATCTCGTCGACGCGTG
>NZ_JBHUIY010000086.1:0-2706 GCF_042683125.1 Phaeospirillum tilakii | reverse complement strand
CGGCAGGCGCCGGAGCCGCCGTCGCCGGAGCGGCGGCAGGGGCCGACAGTTCCTCGGCGGCGGCGCGGGTGACCAGCGGCGGCGGCGCCCCGGCCGGGGCCGGGGCCGGCGGCGGCGGGGCGGCGGCGGTACCGCCGGCATTGGGCGAGGCGATCACCACCGGGCCACGCCCGGGACCGCCCTCGGCCGGCGGCGCGCCGGGCAGGGTCAGCCGTTCGCCGACCTTCAGCACGTAGGGCGGCGTCTTGTGGTTGGTGGCGGCCAGGGTGTTGAAATCGACCTTGAAGCGGCGGGCGAGCCCCAGCAGCGTGTCGCCGCGCTGGACCACGTAATCACCGCCGCCGGGCAGGCGCAGCACCTGCCCCCCGATCAATTGATAGGGCGGTTCGAGCCGGTTGGCCTCGATCAGGTCGCGCACCGACAGATTGTAGCGCCGCGCGATCGAATAGACGGTGTCGCCCGGGGTCACCGTCACCGTGCCCGGGCGCAGGGTCTCGGCCGCGCCGGGGGGCGGCGGGGGTTCGCGCGACGGCGGCGGCGCGGCACAGGCGGCCACCAGCCCGGCCAGCACCACGGCGGCGAGGCGGCGCGGCGAACGGTGATCAGGGGAGTCACTCATGGGCGCCACTATAGGCGCGCCGTTTCCGCCGGGCAATCGCCCGGCCGCCCCACCCCGCCCCCACCCCGGCCGGCACCGCGGCGGATGACTCGGCGGCGGATCCGGCTTAAACTGCGACGGGAAAATCGCAAGGATGACCGCATGTGCCCTGACCGTGTCCTCGATCGCAAGGTGTTCTACGCCGGCACCCGCATCCTCCAGGAGGGCGAGATCGGCGACCGCGCCTATCTGATCCAGGAGGGCGAGGTCGAGATCAGCCGCAAAAGCGAGGTGCTCGCCACCATCGGCAAGGGCGAGCTGTTCGGCGAGATGGCCCTGATCGACGATCACCCCCGGATGGCCTCGGCCCGCGCCGTCACCGACGTTTCCTGCGTGGTGATCACCCGCGACACCTTCCGCGAAAAGCTGGCCCAGGCCGATCCGTTCCTGCGCGGCCTGCTCAACATCTTCGTCCGCAACATCCGCAATCTCAGCAGCTGACCGGGGCGGCATGAGCGCGCTGACCGGCCGCTGGCGGCTCGACCTTCCCGGCCAGGATTGCGAGCGGATGTTCGCCATCGCCGTCGATATCGAATCCTATCCCCGTTTCCTGCCGTTCTGCCGCGCCGCCCGCATCCGCCGGCGCGAGGGCAACGCGCTCGACGTCGACAACCAGTTCGGCGCCGGCCCGATCCAGGCCCGCTTCCCCACCCGGGCCGAGTTCGAGCGCCCGCACCGGCTGGAGATCACCTCGCGCGCCGCCCCCTTCCGCCTGTTCCGGCTGACCTGGCTGTTCACCCCGCTGCCGGGCGGCTGCCGGGTCGAGGCCCGCTACCACATCGAGCTGCGCTCGCCCCTGCTGCACGGCCTCGCCCGCCTCGCCATGCCCGAGGTCGAACCGACCGTGCTGGCCGCCTTCCGCCGCCGCGTCGCCGAGCTGTACGGGCCGGAACGCTGAGGACGGCGGCGCGCACCGGGCGGAGGGAGGCGGCGGATGGAAAAAGGCACGGTTTCGGTCGCGTTCGTCGCCCCGCTGCTCGACGCGGTCGCCCGCGCCGGCTTCGACCCCGACGAAGTGCTGGGCCAGATCGGCGTCGCCCCCGACCTCGCCACCCATCCCCAGGCCCGGCTGCCGGCGGCGACCTATGCGATGCTGCTGCGGCTGGTGGCGCAACTGCTCGACGACGAATTCTTCGGCCAGGATTCCCGCCGGATGAAGCCGGGCAGCTTCGCGATGCTGTGCCATGCGGTGATCGGCTGCCGCCGGCTCGACCACGCGCTGAAGCGGACGCTGCAATTCTACGCCCTGCACCTTGACGATCTCGCCGCCAGCCTGGGGCGCGACGGCGCGCAGGCGCTGATCGCCCTGCGCCCGACCGATCCGGACCGCCCGGCCGGAATCTTCGCCCAGGAAACCCTGCTGATGTTCGTCCACCGGCTGGCCTGCTGGCTGGTCAACCGGCGGCTGCCGATCCGCGCGCTGCGCCTCGCCTACCCCGCCCCGCCCCACCGGGACGAATATGCCCTGCTGTTCTGCCCCGATCCGGTGTTCGACGCCCCGGCCACCACCCTGGCCCTCGACGCCGCCGCGCTGGCCCTGCCGGTGGTGCGCGGCCCGGCGGCGCTGGCCGGTTTCCTGGCGGTGGCGCCGGAAAACCTGCTGGTCCAGTACAAGGACGGCAGCAGCCTGACGGTGCGGATCCTGCGCCAGCTCGAATCCTGTCCGCCGGCCGAGTGGCCCGGCTTCGACGATCTCGCCCGTGCCCTCAACGCCTCGGCCTCGACCCTGCGCCGCCGGCTCGAATCCGAGGGCCAGTCCTATCAGGGGCTGAAGGACCGCCTGCGGCGCGACCGCGCCATCACCCTGCTCGGCACCACCCGGCTCAGCGTGATGGAAATCGGCGCCGAACTCGGCTTCGCCGAGCCCAGCGCCTTCCACCGCGCCTTCAAGAAATGGACCGGCACCAATCCCGGCGATTACCGCCGCCGCGCCGGCGACGGCCCCGGCCTGTGCCCCGCCACCCCGCCCTCCGCCTGAACGGCGGCGGGACCGCTCGCCTCGGGCCGGGGCGGCGCGGTGCCGGGGCTGGCCCGGGCCGGCGGCGGCG
>NZ_JBHUIY010000085.1:0-2761 GCF_042683125.1 Phaeospirillum tilakii | reverse complement strand
GGCGAGCGCGTCATTGCTCTCGAGCCATGGTAGGGTGCCGGGGACCAGCCCCGGCTGATCCAGGGTATTCGAAGGAGAGACGGCGTAGGCGAAGATCAGGAAACCACTGCTTAATTAAATGTTAATTAAGGATATAAAGAGTAATAGAATGAGGATAGCTCAGTGAGGAAATTCAGTGGAGAAAAGAGGCTGAATAATTCAGCCAGAAGGTAAGAGAAAGAACGACATGGTGAGACCAAGTTTCGGTGAACAAGGCCCGCACTTTATTTTTCAAAGTAGTTTTTATACCTTAAGTTATGCATAGAGGATAATGGGGGAAGGGGTCGAGTCTTGCAGCAAACCAGGCTTTCTTCCTGCAAACTTATCATATGCAAAAGCTTAGGTGATTTGCATCATCTTCTGGCCCGGAGGCCTGTTAACATTTTAAGACCTTTTCTTCAGAAAACTTATTTTTCTCTAAAGGTGGTTGGTCAGGAGCCACCCTCCAAAAAAGCATTAGATAAAGTTGCATTCCTACAGAGCAAAGGTGTGGTGGGCTATAACAAGAAAAAGAATTAACTCAAGGGTCCCAGGTTACAAACATTAAAGCTACTACTTACACCAATTATATTAATCAATACACTGCCAGGGACACAGCAGGTAAGGGATATGGAAACTTAGCAGCAAACAATGGCCCAAGAAGTGAAAAACCATTCACCAATACAATTTCTAATCAATCTTGTAACTACTCAAAAGAATCTGTGTTTAGACAGTTTAGAACATCTCCTGCCTCTCACAGTTGGGAGGCTCTGAACAATCACATGTGGCCGGAAAAACCTATTCAGGCAGGCTAGAGGATTTCCAAAGGAGTTTGTAGGTTAAACACTGTCACACCCAGGAATTATTAACTGGAACTGTAAGCTAACTCTTTTTTCAGAGAGAGGTAGTGGGGGAGAGCCCCCCGTAAAGTCAGAGGTTTAGGTGAAAGCACAAGCAGAAAGTAGGCAGACTCTGGTTTTGGGGGTATATGCTCGAGAATTTCCAGGGGGACTCCTGAAGCTCGATCCCGCCTTTGCGTATGCCGAGCCTCCTTCCTCATGACCTTTGTCATGGGCGGAGTTCCTCACTGGCTCCCAGCAGTGATAGAATTCCAGTGGAGCTATTCCAGATCCTGAAAGATGATGCTGTGGAAAGTGCTGCACTCAATATGCAATATGCAATATGCACTCAATATGCAATATGCCGGCTCACGGCAGTAGGGGAATCTGGCCTCGAGACGTGTTGAAGAAGGTCTCTCGAGGTCTTTCCCGGGTTGAGGCAGGAAACCCTGGGTTCCCTCGACTTGTGCAGGTGACCTCAGGGGGCTTCTCATGGTGGCTCTGAGAAGCCAGGGAAACTGGAGGTGGGAGGGGCCTCTCGGGACTCCACTGGGTTTGGTGCATTGGAAGAGGGCCTCATCTCCAGTTGAGGCAGGAACCGCAGGGTACCTCTGATTTCAGACTCCGATCGCAGGGTCCCTGCAGACTGGGGACAGGAGAGTCAGGCCTCGTCTTGGGTTGAGGCATGGAACTCCGCTTGCCTCTCGAGATGTCCCCGGGGAGAGAGGCCGCTTGTCGAGCTGTATTTGGAACCTGGGGTTTTTTCCGAACGATGCACGGAAAAACTGCCCCTTCGTGTTGACTTCATTCACAGGGTGGAGTTCGGAGAGGTGTCCGGGCATCGGGTTCTTATCAAGAGGGGACCGGGAAAT
This sequence comes from Phaeospirillum tilakii, assembly GCF_042683125.1. Taxonomy (NCBI): domain Bacteria; kingdom Pseudomonadati; phylum Pseudomonadota; class Alphaproteobacteria; order Rhodospirillales; family Rhodospirillaceae; genus Phaeospirillum; species Phaeospirillum tilakii. The sequence continues at coordinate 1,032 of NZ_JBHUIY010000085.1, read as the reverse complement.
CGGGGTCCTACGGAATGTGGAACCACCCACGAGGCCACGTCTGGAATGTCTTCGTGAGACCGGCCTCATCCTGAGGTGCGACCGGAAGGTCGGGAACCCCTTCCAGACAAAGCAGGGGAGTCGACCCTCCTGTCCAGATCAGGAGGGGAGAAAGGGCTCAGAGGAGGGGGTGCCGGAAAACCTCAGTGTTCCTCTCGAGGGAGACCGGGATTTCGGGGAACTTTGTGGGTCGCATCAAGGGTGCCAAGTGCCCTTTCGACCTCCAATTCCTAACGTGGGACTTCTCCTGAGGCGCTGTAGCGGGAAAGGGCTTCATCTTGCGATGACGGGGGAGCCACGTGGTTTTTCTCGAGTTACGGCGGGATTCTCGAGTTACGACGGGGAATTCAGGCTGCCTCTTGTGTTGGCCCAGGCAAGTCCAATCTTCCATTCGAGTTGCGAAGGAAAGCTGGGGATTGCTCTCGAGTGACTGCAGGGCCAATAGACCTCATCTAGGCTTGTGTCCAGAAGCCAATGTTCCTCTCCAGGGGCGACAGGGATCTCGGGGTTGCATTCCAGACGCACCCGGGGAGACAGGCATTCATCTCGAGTGGAAGCAAAGAACCCCGCTCTGCTCTCGAATCGCGACGGGTATCTCTTGGAGCTCACTGGGTGGACTCAAGGGAGTCAAGCCTCCTGAGGCGTTTGGAGAGAGGTCGCGAGATTGGTCTCTAGGCCATGCAGGAGACGAAGGCCCTCATCTCTCGATGACGGGGGAATCTCGGGGTTGTTCTCGAGCGGCGGCCCCAGTGTGCGGTTTCTCACGAGGTACGACGGCGAGGTCAGTGAGCCTCTCGTGGGGCGCCAGGGAAGTCGGGTCTCCATGCGAGTGGCGAGGGGGAGCGCGTCATTGCTCCCGAGCCATGGTAGGGGAATCTGGCCTCGAGACGTGTTGAAGAAGGTCTCTCGAGGTCTTTCCCGGGTTGAGGCAGGAAACCCTGGGTTCCCTCGACTTGTGCAGGTGACCTCAGGGGGCTTCTCATGGTGGCTCTG
>NZ_JBHUIY010000084.1:0-2870 GCF_042683125.1 Phaeospirillum tilakii | reverse complement strand
CTCAAACCCATCGGAGACATCCCGCCGGCCGAGGCCGAGGAAAGGTACTACGCCATGATCGACGCCATTCCCGTCGCCGCGTAGATTTGATCAAACTAGCCTCCGGCAATCCCGGGGCGGTTCAGTGGGCGCTAAAACCAACGGAGAGGTCACCGTTCAATTCGAGTTGTCCGAACCCGTCCAAAGGTGCCCTGCGATCCGGCCAAGACAACCCGACCTCGGTGCGCTTGGACCATGGTCCGTGCACACCAGGAACCTTCCAGAGTGCCTTCAAGGCGCTGATAGCCACGTTCTTCTGGTCGAGAGGCCCAAGCTCTATCGAGAGAGCGAAGGCGGGACCACCCCACATTTTGCTGAAATCCGGCACTGCGCCCTCCAATGTCCGACAGCCTTATGATGGACAGGACACATGATGTTAGCCGTGCTAGATTGAAGCAAGTGGCACGCCTTGCGTGAACCAGCATCAGCAACGTGATATCAATGGTTGGCTGGCTAGACCGCGAAGAGGTCAGTCCAGAATTGGCGGCGGTTCTTCTGGAGCTACATCGCATACTGAGCGACCGTCTGCCGACGCTCGCTTTGATAAGCGCCGCTGCCTCAGATTACCGGGACATCATCCCCAGCCATCAGGTCTTTATCGAGCACACTCCCAGGCCGCCAAAAGGATCGAAACCGCGTCCTCGTGCCGTGTATGCCATTCGCATCGTGGGAAATCGCGTGGACGCGAGGTGGAACCTCTCAACGGGCCAGTTGCTGAAGCTCATGCGCACGGTCGCATCCAGCACCGCCACGAGCAAGGAGTAGCCATGCTCACCGTCGAATACAGCGAAGAAAGCCAGGAGGTGGCAATCTGCTTTGATTACGCCGGGCAGCGGTTGCTGGAAAACGCGCTTAAGGATGTTCCGGAAGGGAGCCATTCCCACCTAATGACAGAAAGCTGGGGCGGCTGGGATTTGGACGAGGTAACCGTCGGCGAAGAAGCGAGGCTCATTCACCACCTGCGACTGGTTCACCGGAAATACGCGCAACAGAGCCAAGGGGCTGAACAAGGTGTCCTGTTCACCGATGGCATCAGCCGCATCGAACTGCGCCCCGCCGGTCCGCCAGCCCTTGGCACACCGACCAGGATCAAAGCTTCAACTGGGCCGTTCGTCGCTGAGGTTGAAGCGGAAGCGTGGGACTATGAGAAGTTTCGGAACGGCATCGCCCGGATTCATGAAACGCTCAGCGGCGAAGCAGAGTTGACCTTTGTCGAGGGCGGCCATTCGATCCGAGTGACGGGCGATGGCCAGGGTGGTGTCGAAGTGAAAGTAGTTATCAGCGATGGCCGCGCTCCATGCCAAGCGTTTCTAACGGTCACCATCACCCTGAATCAATCTTACCTCCCCGACGTGATCCACGCGATCCGGCGGCAGTTCTCATGAACACGCGGGAGGCCCTCTTCAGCATCGTCGCCGACATCGCGGGTTCACGACCGCCGATATCAGATTCATCCAAGCTGTGCCAAGACCTGTCAATCATGGGCGATGACGCTCACGAACTCCTGACCCGGATCATCGAACACTTCGGAACGCGGTTCGAGGGCTTCGACTTCCAGACGTATTTCCCGAACGAAACGGAAGCAGCCTTCTGGCACATCGGCAGGCGGCTGGGATGGCGGCCTGCGAAAAAGGAGATCACTGTCGGCCATCTTCTGGCTGTCATTGAACGTGGCTACTGGTTTAATCCTTAGAGCGTGTTGACATTCATTTCGTCCAGATGAATGCGCTGACGAGGGAGAGGAAGGACAAGAAGGCCCTTGGTGTCTGTTCGTAGCGGGTGGCGATCCGCCTGAAGTGCTTGATCTTGAGGAAGAACCGCTCGACGAGATTGCGTTCGCAATAGAGGGCATAATCGCAGGAAACCTGCGGAGATGTTTTTCTCGGCGGAATGACCGGGATGGCGCCTTGGCTTTGGATGGCGTCACGGAATGCCTTGGAATCATAGCCCTTATCGCCCAGGACATAGCCGGCGGGGATATCGGCAATCAGGGCCTCCGCCTGGGTGTAATCACTCGCCTGTCCCGGCGTCAGGATAAAGCGGAGCGGATTGCCCAAGGCATCAACGACAGCGTGTATTTTGGTGGTCAGTCCGCCGCGTGAGCGGCCGATCGCGCGAGCTTCAGGCCCCCTTTTTTGCCCGCCGCATGCTGGTGCGCCCGGACGATGGTCGAGTCGATCATGGCGTATTCGAAGTCGGGATCATCCGCCATGGCGGCGAACAGCCGATCCCACACTCCATTCTTGGACCAGCGCGAGAAGCGGACGAATACGCTGTTCCAATTGCCGAAAACGGCGGGCAGATCACGCCAGGGCGAGCCTGTCCGAGCCAGCCACAGCACAGCCTCCACAAATAGGCGGTTATCCTTGCCGGTCCGCCCAGGATCGCTGACCTTGCCCGGCAGATGGGGCGCCATCCGATCCCATTGGTGATCCTTCAGGATCAGACGAACCTCGCTCATTCAAGTCCCCTTCTCGAAAAGGAGCTTGAACCAGATTTTCGAGCCCTTGGAAACCACAAATGTCAACGCGCTCTAGTGCCGCTGTTTCCCAGCGGCGGAGCCAACGCGTTTGCGTGTTGCCCACCCTGGGCCGGTGTTTCCCGGTTGTTGCCCAGCGCAGGCCCGGAAAAGCAACAAGGGCTTAGCCGTTTCCGACTAAGCCCTTGATTTTTTGGTTGCGGGGGCTCGCAAGCCCTTTCGTTATAAGAGCCCAACTCAAAAAGAGTTGAGCGGTTTCAGAGGGTTGTGATTCCGTTTTGTTGCGAGACGAAACGGAGAGAGATCGATGCCCTGGACCGAAACCGCCCGCCGTGAGTATCGGCGGGCGAAC
>NZ_JBHUIY010000083.1:0-3374 GCF_042683125.1 Phaeospirillum tilakii | reverse complement strand
CGCCCGCCGCCCGCCCGGGCCGGGCCACCGCCGGGCGCGTCCCCCCGTCCGAGCCGCGCCCGCCGCGCGCCCGACGGCGGCCGACCCGGCTGCGGCTCGTCCTGACCCCGTTGCAGAAGGCGGCCGCGCTCGGCGTGGCCGCCACCGCTTTGTTCGTCGCCGGGGCGATCCTGTGGCAGTCGGGGGTGGTGCAGCAGAGCTGGCGCCAGACCGGCGACGGCCTGCTGCGGCTGACCGCCGCGATCGGCTTCCGCACCTCGGAAATCACCGTGTCCGGCCGCCGCCGCATCCCGGCCGACCAGATCGTCGCCGCGCTGGGCGCCCGCAACGGCGACCCGATCCTCGGCCTCGACATCGTCGCCGCCCGCCAGCGCCTGGAAGCCCTGCCCGGGGTGCGCGCGGCGGTGATCGAGCGCCGCCTGCCCGGCAGCCTGCATCTCGAGATCGTCGAGCGCGAGCCGGTGGCGCTGTGGCAGCATGACGGCGCCTACACCCTGGTCGATCGCGACGGGCGCGAGATCCCCGGCGCGATCGAGGGGTTCGAGGACCTGCCGCTGGTGGTGGGGGTCGGCGCCCAGACCCGCGCCGCCGAACTGCTGACCCTGCTCGCCAGCGAGCCCGAGCTGGCCACCCGGGTCAAGGCCGCCACCCGGATCGGCGAGCGCCGCTGGAACCTGCTGCTCGACGGGATCGAGGACGGGATCGAGGTCCGCCTGCCCGAGATCGAGCCCGAGACGGCGTGGCACCGGCTGGCCGAACTCGAACGCAACCGGGGCCTCAGCGGCCGGGCGGTGGCGATGATCGACCTGCGCGTGCCCGACCGGCTGGTGCTGCGCCCCGGGCGCAACCTGCCGCAGAACGCCGAACGCCCGCCCGCGCCCCTCCCCCCCGGCGCCGGCGCCGGATCCGCCAAGGAGGATTGATGGTCGCGGTACGCAACGGTCTGATCGCGGCACTGGATGTCGGCACCCACAAGGTGTGCTGCTTCATCGCCCGCGTCCAGGATGACGGCACGCCGCGCATCGTCGGCATCGGCCACCAGCTGGCGCGCGGGATGCGCAACGGCAGCGTGGTCGACATGGAGGAACTGGAAACCTCGATCCGCGCCGCGGTCGACGCCGCCGAGGAAATGGCCGGCGAACGGGTGCGGGCGGTGGTGGTCAACGTCTCGGGCGGGCTGCCCGGCTCGGCCAATGTCCGGGTCGAGGTGGCGATGAACGGCCACCCGGTCAACGAGGCCGACATCCGCCGCATGCTCGACCATGGCCGCGCCCATCACGAAAGCCCCGACCGCGAGTTGATCCACGCCATCCCGGTCGATTACACCATCGACGGCAACGAGGGGATCAAGGATCCGCGCGGGATGTTCGGCGACCGGCTCGGCGTCGCCATCCATGTCATCTCGGCCACGGTCGGGCCGGTGCGCAACCTCGCCTCGGTGGTCAACCGCTGCCACCTCGACATCGAGGCCCGCGTCGTCAGCCCCTATGCCGCCGGGCTGGCCTGCCTGGTCGATGACGAGAAGGAACTGGGCGTCACCTGCATCGACATGGGGGCCGGCACCACCTCGATCGCGGTGTTCCTCGCCGGCCAGCTGATCCACACCGACCTGATCCCGGTCGGCGGCGCCCACGTCACCAGCGACATCGCCCGCGGCCTGTCGACTCCGCTGGCCCAGGCCGAGCGGATGAAGACGCTGTACGGCTCGGCGATCCCGACCCCGTCCGACGACCGCGAGATCCTCAAGGTGCCGCTGGTCGGCGAGGACGAGGACGGCGCCAGCAATCAGGTGCCGCGCTCGATGCTGATCCAGGTGATCCAGCCCCGGCTGGAGGAAACCTTCGAACTGGTCCGCACCCGGCTCGAACAGGGCGGCTTCGACAAGATGGCCGGCCGCCGCGTCGTGCTGACCGGCGGCGCCAGCCAGATGCAGGGCGCCCGCGACCTCGCCGGGCTGGTGCTCGACAAGCAGGTCCGGCTCGGCCGGCCGGTGGGCTTGCAGGGCCTGCCCGAGGCGACCGCCGGCCCGGCCTTCTCGGTCTGCGCCGGGCTGATCCGATATGCGCTGGTCCACGGCGCCGCCGCCCCCCGGGGCCGGCGCGCCGCGATCGGCGGCGGTGGAGAGGAAGGCTCGGCCTGGGGACGGCTGGGCAGTTGGCTGAAACGTAATTTCTGACCCCGGATGCAAGAAGTTCAACAGAAGGCCAAGGGTGAAACGGCCGAAACAGCGCGGAGGACCAACATGCTGACCTTTCTTCCCGGAGCCCAACAGGAACTGAAGCCGCGAATCACCGTGATCGGTGTCGGCGGCGCCGGCGGCAACGCGGTCAACAACATGATCCAGGCCCGCCTCGAAGGCGTCGAGTTCATCGTCGCCAACACCGACGCCCAGTCGCTCGGCCAGAGCCGCACCGAACGCCGCATCCAGCTCGGCACCCAGGTCACCCAGGGCCTCGGCGCCGGCTCGCGCCCCGACGTCGGCCGCGCCGCCGCCGAGGAAAGCATCGAGGACATCCTCACCCAGATCACCGGCACCAACATGGTGTTCATCACCGCCGGGATGGGCGGCGGCACCGGCACCGGCGCCGCCCCGGTGATCGCCCGCGCCGCCCGCGAACAGGGCATCCTCACCGTCGGCGTCGTCACCAAGCCGTTCCATTTCGAGGGCGCGCACCGCATGCGCACCGCCGAACAGGGAATAGAGGAGATGCAGCAGTACGTTGATACGCTGATCATCATCCCCAACCAGAACCTGTTCCGCGTCGCCACCGAGCGCACCACCTTCGCCGACGCCTTCAAGATGGCCGACGACGTGCTCTATTCCGGCGTGCGCGGCGTCACCGACCTGATGATCATGCCCGGCCTGATCAACCTCGACTTCGCCGACATCCGCACCGTGATGAGCGAGATGGGCAAGGCGATGATGGGCACCGGCGAGGCCGAGGGCGACAAGCGCGCGATCGACGCCGCCGAGGCGGCGATCAGCAACCCGCTGCTCGACGACACCTCGATGAAGGGCGCCAAGGGGGTGTTGATCAACATCACCGGCGGCCTCGACATGACCCTGTTCGAGGTCGACGAGGCGGCCAACCGCATCCGCGACGAGGTCGATCCCGAAGCCAATATAATTTTCGGCTCGACCTTCGACGAAAAGCTCAACGGCCAGATCCGCGTCTCGGTGGTGGCCACCGGCATCGCCAGCGAAAACGCCGCCCAGCCCAAGCCGACGGTGATCTCGCTGGTCGGCACCAGCCCGGCCCAGGCCCGGCCCGGCGCGCCGATCCCCGCCGCCGCCCAGACCGCCGCCCCGGCCGGCCAGCCGGCGTTCCGCGCCCAGAAGATCGGCCCGGCCGCCGCCCCGACCGCGCCGGCCG
>NZ_JBHUIY010000082.1:0-3630 GCF_042683125.1 Phaeospirillum tilakii | reverse complement strand
CGGTCGCCGTGCTGGCGCTGGCGGCGGCCCCGGTCGCGGCGGCAGTGGCCGTGCCGGCGCTGGCGGCGGCGCTGGCGGCGGCGGTCGAGCAGGTGGTGAGATAGGCACCGGGATCGACCTCGGAACCGACCGGCACCAGCACGGCGCGGTCGATCTGCTCCTGCAATTGCTGATCGACCATCGCGGCGCGGTCGAGCGCGGCTTCCAGCACGTCGGCATAGATCGCGGCGCCGGTGACCAGCGCCACCGACTGGGTCGGGGCCAGCACCCGGCGCAGGGTGACGGTCTGGCTTGGGGTGGGGGCGGTCTTGAGGGTGACGCTGCCGCCCGCGCTGCTGCCGAGGCCGGTCGCGCTGTAGGTCGAGGCGTCGAGGATGGTGACCGCGTCGGTCTCGGTCAAGGTCACCACCAGCGCGCCGGCCGGGATCTCGAAGCCGAAATCGAAGGTGGTGGTGACGCCGTTGCCGACATAGGACACGGAGGAGGTGGTGGTGGAAAGAGTCATCGGAATACCTGCATCGCCGGAGGAAAACGGAGGGTCGCCCCTCTCCCGGGCGGGGGAGGCGGAACGGGCGGGCCCCCCCTGCTGGAGGTCGGGGTTGAGGCCGGGTCGCCCGGTTTGTTAAGCTGGAGCAAGTCGGGGCCGGTTTGCCTTTGGCGGCCGGGCCGATCACCTCGCTTGGAGCAGACCGGTTCCGTCGGACGCTCCATCCGGCGGAACCGGGCTCCCCCCCGGCGGTGCGGTCGCGGCGCGATCGCTCTCCGCCGCCGGCCCGTCCCCGCCGTCGATCCCCTCTGTTTCCGCCCTCTGGTCGGCCGCGTCGTCGTTCCGCGCCGGCGGGAGCGGCGTCGCCGCGAGCGATGGACGCAGGGTGGCGGCGAACCGGGCGATCTCGGCCGGGGTCGGGGCGGTCGGGCCGGCGTCGCAGCGGGCGTCGATCCAGGCCCGCATCGTCGCCCGCGCCCGGGCCGGGCCGGGCGCGCCCTCCTGCTCCAGCGCGCGGTCGCCCTCGTGCCACGCCACCCGCCGCAGCAGGGCCCGCGCCGGGTCGCGCCCCAGCGCCTGCTGCTGCTGCTGCCAATAGGCGACGCGGCCGCTGTCGTGACGGCCCCATAGCGGCGACAGGTCGGCGGTCACCAGTCCGGCGGGATCGTCGCGGGCGCGGTCGAGCAGGCCGGCCTCGATCGCGGCGTCGAACGCCACCCGGCCATTGTCGGCCCAGGCGGCGGCCAGCGCCGCCCGTTGTTCGGGGCCGAGCGCGGCCTGCTGGTCGGGGGCGAGATCGAACGGATCGCGCCCCTCCACCAGCACCTGCCGGGCCGCCTGCTGGCGGGCGTCGCGGGCGGCGGCCTCGGCCCGGTCGCGCTGCTCGGCCCGGGCGCGGTCGAGCCGGCGGCGCACCGCCAGCCGTTCGGCCGGCAGCAGCCGCGGGTCAAGCCGGTCGAGCAAGGCGGCGGCGGCGGCGGGATCGACCGCGGCGACCCGGGTGATCCGGGCGGCGGTCAGGGCGCTGTCGTCTTCGCGCAGCGCCGCCGCCAGGGTGGCGCGGTCCCAGCCTTCCCGCGCGGCGCGGGCGATCAGCCCGGCCCGGGCGCCGCGCGTGAACCAGCGCGCCGCCATGGGCCGGTCGCCCCAGGCGGCGAGGTCGGCCAGCGCCGCCCGTTCCCGCGCGGCCCCGTCCTCGGCCAGCGCGGCGTCCCGCTCGGCCCAGGCGTGGCGTTCGGCCTCGGCCAGCATCAGTCCGGCGCGGATCGCCGCCAGCCGGCGGTAGGGCCGCACCTGGGCCGGGCCGGTCAGGGTGGCGGCCTGGGCCTCGATCCGGGCGGCGACGGCGCGGCGGAACGGGGCGAGCCCCCGCCACGCCGCCCAGCCCCGGCTGGCGAAAAAGCCGCCCGGCTGACGCTGGGCGCGGAACCAGTCGGAATCGGCGGTGTCGGCGCGCAGGGCGGCGGCGTCATCCTCCTCGGCGCGCCGCCGGGCCGGCTCGGCTTCGTCCGCCGCCGCCGTCGGCTCGGGGTCGGGCAGGGTCGGCATCACAGCCCCCCCAGGCCGTACCAGCTGCCGGCGACCGAGCCGACGCTGGAGAGCAGGCTGCGGCCGGTGCTGCGGTTGCCGCGCGCGGCGGCGCCGTCGGCCAGTTCACCGTCGAGGGTGGCGAGGTTGCCGGCGGCGGCGGCCTGGCGGTAATAGGCGTTGGCCTGGCGCTGGAAGCTGTTGCGCACGTCGAGGGCATCGACCTCGCTTTCCATCGCCGTGCCGGCGAAATCATCGGCCAGGGTGTCGCTGCCGAGATCGAAGCCGGAGGCGCCGGCCTGGGCGCGCTGCTGGCCGAGGCTCTGGTTGCCGCGCAGCCGGGTCCGCTGCTCCGCCGCCCGGCCGGCCGCCTCGGCCTCGGCGGCGTTCTGATTGGCGATCGCCGCGTCGTTGGCGGCGAGCTGAGCCTGATAGCGATACAGCCCGCTCTGTTCGTCGGCGCTGCTGCTGGTGGAAAAGATCTGGCTGGCCCCGTTGGCGCCGTTCAGCGCCAGACCGGTCAGCGATCCGAGGTCGAGTCCCATGGTTCACCTCATTTCGAACGGAAGGAACGGCGCGCCGCCGATCTCGATCGGGGCGGCGAAGGAAAAACCCAGCCAGCCCAGCCAGCGCACCGCGCCGCGATAGCGGGCATCGACCAGCCCGCGCAGGATCGGGCAAAGCTGGCGCATCTCGGCCACCTGCCGCCGGCTTTCGCGCAGGAAGGCGCGGCGGTCGCGCTCGATCAGCGGGGTGGACAGCATCCACGGCCCGCCGATCCCGCCGAGGGTCGAGATCAGCCCCAGGCCCCAGGCGGCGATCGGCCGGCCCGAGGGCGTCAGCGCCACCCGCGCCCAGGTCGAGCGGTGGAACGAATCGAGCAGGCCGCGCTCGGGGGTGAAGCCGAGCGTCTCGACCTCGCGGCGGTCCGCCGCGCGCAGACGGGGAGCCATGGCGCGGAGGAGATCCTCCGTCGCCGGGACGATGCGGTGGGGCATGGTCTTATCCGCCGATCACGATGTCGGGGCTGATCGCCAGCACGGTCAGCGGGACCGGGCCGTTGGGTTGCAGCACGACGCGGCCATGGCCGGTCCAGGTCGCGGCCAGGGTGATGTCGACGTCGCCGGTGATCAGATCGGGGGTGGCGCCATAGCTGCCCAGCGCCACCTTGGTCAGGGTCAGGTGGTCGAGATCGGGGCCGGCCCGGAACTCGCGCGAGGCCTCGACCCGGACGGTCAGGCGCGGCACCGACAGGCGGCGGCCCTGCACCGTGCCGAGCCCCTGGACCTGACCCAGATCGATGTCGAGGGTCTCGATCCAGCTCTGTTGGTCATAGCGCAGGCCGGCGACGACATGGGCGGCGGCGCGGTCGAGGGTCAGGGTGCCGGCAGCCGAGACGGTGAGGTCGCCGAGGACGTTGCCGTCGGCCAGCACCCCCACGGTGGCCCCGGCGAGGTGGTCGAGGCCGGAGATCACCGTCGCCGCCGCGCCGTCATAGACCAGATGGGCGTCGAGGAAGGCGGCGTCGGCGATGGTCTCGATCCGCCGCGTCGCCAGCCGCTCGACGAAGCGGCGGGCGACGCCGTTGATGGTGCGCCGGACCACGGCGTAGAGGT
>NZ_JBHUIY010000081.1:0-3826 GCF_042683125.1 Phaeospirillum tilakii | reverse complement strand
TGGCTGTGGGGATGGCCGGTGTTGTAGTGGTCGACCGCGACCCAATCGAGCCGGGTGCCGAGATCCTGCTCCATCTGCGCCATTAACCGCCGGGTCAGCGGCTTCAGATCGTCGTACTGGTCGCCATCCTCGGGAGCGACGATGAAACGGAACTGGTGACGGTCGCCTTCGGCGCGGTCGAGGAAAGGCTTGCCGTCAACCCGGTCCTGCTCGGCGCCATAGAGCTGCCCGGGCGCGCCATCGCGGGTCACACCATCGCGCTGGATATAGCGCAGATGGGCCTTCGCCCCGGCGGCGCCCTTCCCCGCCAGTTTGACAATGCGGGATTTGACGACGACGCGGCGGCTGCGAAAGGCGGCATGGCGATCACGCGACGACAGCATCCGGCCGATGCCGGCACCGCGTCCGATCTGGCCGCCGTGAAACTTTGACGTCCGAGCGCCCGGACTCGGCCCACCGGCACGGTTCGCCGCCGCCAGAACCTGATGCAGAAATTTGCGGCCACGCGTTCCGCCGCCGGCCCGGATCTTGCCGAGCTTCGGCTTGAAGTCGTCATCCTGATTCATGGCCGGCTCTCCTGCGACTATTTAAGAATCAAGGCGTTGGCGGGGTACCGTCTCGCGACCGTCCGGGGCTATCTCGTGAAATAACGATGTGCAGACAATGACGTGGCGTCTCGACGAGACAGCCCTTTAATCTTGCCTTCCCTCAACCCCTGGATCCCCCTGTCCCATCTGCGCTGTCCTACGCTCTCTTCTCCGGGCCGAGACTCGGACCAAGGGCCGGCAAACCGGCCCGGCGAGGGTCACCCCCCGCCGTCCAGGAACGCCTGTTCGGCGTCCTCGAAATGGTCGAAATGACGCTGCTTCAGCAGCGCCCGGACGCGCCGGTCGGCGTCAACGAGGCAGGTCGCAACGATGTAGCGGCTGCGAAAATAGCCGATGATGCGGACGCTTTCGGCATCGAAATCCTCATCCTCGCAGCCGTCCCAGGCCCCGAGATTGCGTTCGGCGAAGCGGCTGTCCCAGGCGAAATCGGCGGCTTCCGCGGCGATGATGTCGGCGACGACATCGGCGCCGAATTCCTCGACCAGCGCCGGGAAACGATCGAATTCGGCGTGCGGATGAACGAAGGTCTGCGACATGGCACCCTCCTGAAAGGATGTCCTCCTGAGCGAGGACACCTCCCGGGAGCAGCCGGAGACGCGCCGGTCAAGGACGCCGCAGGCGCCGCGCAGCGGGGCGTGGGGGAGCCAAAATGCGCCCGCATTTTGGGGGGACCCGTCGAGCTATAGCTCGACCCTTGAACGCCCCGTCGCCCTGGCTGGTAGGATCAAAAGGCCGAGACGAGGCCCCGCCTCCGCAGGAGGCTCCGCTGGTCACTTCCCGCCCCCGGCCGCCTGACCGAGCGGCACGAACAGATCGCCCGGCGACGGCCACAGCGTCCCCGATGACCGCGTCAGCCGGATCGATGGCGCGGGCTGGGACGAGGCGGATACGGACATCCCGGTCAGGTAATGCCGGGTCTCGGCCGGCAAGGGTCGACCGCGCAGACTCTGCTCGTAACGCCCCGGCCCGGCATTGTAGGCGGCGAACATGCCGGTCGGACCGAAGCGGTCGAGCATCGCCCGCAGATAGGCGGTCCCGGCCAGGATGTTGTCGCGCGGATCGGCCGGATCGGGGCCCAAACCGTGGGCCTCGCGCATCTCGCGGTAGGTGTCGGGCATCAACTGCATCAGCCCGATCGCCCCGGTCGGCGAGGTGATCGGACGTCCAGCGCGCTCGGCCTGGCCGCCGCTTTCCGCCTGGATCACCGAGCGGATCCAGGGCTCGGGAATGGCAAACCGGCGCGACGCCTCGGTGATGGTGTCGGCCCAGGGGAGTTCGGCGCCCAGGGCGATTCCGGCCATTTTGACGGCCAGAACGACGATCAGCGGGGCGATTATTCGGTCCATAGCGGCACCAATCGGCCGAGGATCGCCCCGCGCGGAAGCGGTCCGAAATAGCGTCCGTCGAACGAGTCCGCGACCGGGCTGAGCGGCAGAAACTGCGCCGCGTCGAGGCGATGGCAACCGTTCCAGCCCGGCAGGGGCCGGCCCAGATGATCCTGGCGGAGGCGAAGAACGACCGGCCGGCCGTTGACGGAAACCATGTCTCCGTCAGCGCAGATCAGGTCGCCGGGGACCGCGCCGACCGGTTTCACCAGCGGCACGGTGTCCGGCAGATAGCCCCGTTCCACCGCCAGCCGGCGCAGCGGGTCGGGCAGCCGGATCAGTACCAGATCGCCGCGCCGGAGCGGATCGGCATGGCTCACCCGATAGAGCCCGATCGGGACACTGGCGGTATTGTTCCACACCAGCCCGGGCGCCGTTCGGCCGAGTTCGGCGAGGCCGAGGCAGACGAGCCCGGCCAAGGCCAGGGCGAGGATGCGACGCGGGCGGGACCGCCCGCGCCGGCGCCCCCCGATCCGAAACAGCCGGGGGCCGATCATCGCCGTGTCCCCCGGATTGCGGCATCTGAGGTCGAGGCCTTGCCGTGGTCGCGCGACCAATCGTCAAGGTCGTCGATGTGGTAGCGGACATAACGGCCGTGCTTGCGAAAGCGCGGTCCGTCGCCGGTGGTGCGCATTTTTTCCAGCGTCCGCCGCGACAGGCCAACATAAAACGCGGCCTGATCGGTGTTGAGGAACGGGCTGCCTTTGCGGGCAAAGGCGGCCCGCTGGATCTCGTCATCCATCGCGTTTCTCCTGATCTGAGCCGAGGCGGCGACGGCGCAGGTCGCCGGCCTCGGGGCCAGGATGGACGGGATAAGACGGTCGGCGGGACGCTCGAAAACCGGCCCCCCCGGTTTTCGATCCCCCGGAAAAGCCCCGCCATGACGATCCGCGGCGGGGCTGTTGGGGGGCTTACCGGTCGCGCGGCTCCCACAACAGGGCGATGTGGGTGATGCCCTCGTCGGTGGGGCGTTCGAGCTTGACCAGCCGGGCCCGGACCCAGTTCGGACCGAATTCCGGCGCACCGATCTTGAGGTTCAGGTAGGTCTCGCCGCTCGACTTGGCGACCTGGCTCCAGGCGGCGCCGACTTCGTAGCGCTGGCCGGCATAGACCCGGTGGTCGGGGGCGTGCTCGGAGACTTTTTCGGTCGGAACGATGGTCAACGCGGCGGTGATGTTGAGGGTCTTGAGGGTGCCGGTAAAGCTGCCGTCGTCGAGCTTGGTGAAGGTGCCGAGGGTGATGGCCATGATCGTTCTCCTTGCCGGTGTGTCGCAGGACCGTCCTTGCGATGGCTCGCGCCAGGAACCCGCCAGCCGCCCCCGCCCACCGCGCCGTGGCGCGGCCGGACCGCAGGGGAGGACCGGGGAGACGGGAGAATTTGCAGCGCAGCGGCCGCGAGGAGGCCGGCATGCCGGCCGGGGAAATTCTTCCGGCGGACCGGTTGGACGGGGGCGGCGCGGGATCCAGCGCTTGGAGAGACATGCAAGGGACGGCCTCGCGCAGACCGGAGCCGAGGAGATTATGGCCCCGTCGCCAACGCCTTCATCCCAGGCATGATGGAGGGAAACCGGCCTCCGGGACCCGGGGCAACCGCCCGCCTCGCCTTTCCGGCCGAGGGTCGCAGCCACCGCCCGAGCTCCCTGTCGTCATGGGCAGCGCGGGGGCGGAGACGCTGGGCCAGGATGATCATGAACTTGGCGAGCCGTCTGATCCGCGCTGTTGGCGCGCCGAGAATCGAGCCGTGGGGACGACCCGGGCATCAGAAACGAACACCAGATGAGGGGGAAATCCTTCGCCACTGGGAACGAAACCCGCGCCGATAGGCCCCATCAT
>NZ_JBHUIY010000080.1:0-3852 GCF_042683125.1 Phaeospirillum tilakii | reverse complement strand
CCGCGCCGTCGCCGGCCACCTCGTCGCCCGCTCCGGCCGCCGCCGGCAGCCAGCCGGGGGCCGGCGGTGCCGGCGCCGCGACCGCCGCACCGGCCGAGGCGCCGGCCGCGATTCCCGACGATGGCGGACGCGGCCGGGTCGAGTTCGTCGATCATCAGCCCGAGCCGGCGCCGTCCCCGGCCCCGGCGCCGACGGGCAAGGGCAAGACGAAGAAGCATTGACGCCGCCGGTCCCGGCGTGCTGAAGCTTGCGGCGGGGGCGGTGACGTCCCCGCCGTTTTCGTGTCGGAGGCTTTGACCATGGCAGACACCTATCGCGTGGCCGGAATGAGCTGCGGCGGCTGCGCCCGCGCCGTCACCGAGGCGATCGAGGCCGCCGCGCCGGGGGCGACGGTCCGCGTCGATCTGGCCGCCGCCACCGTCACGGTGGAGGGGGCGACCGCCGCCCAGGTCGAGGGCGCGGTGAACGGGGCCGGATTCGAATTCGGCGGTGCCGCCGCCTGAGCGGCGCCCGCTTCATCGAATCGCCATGATCCTGGCGCCCTCTGCCTGACGCGGCGGCGCGTCGGGCGCAAGGCGCTTCTCGCCGCCAACCGGGCTTGCTAGAAAGACCCCGGTTCTGCAACGAAGGGCGGATGATGGCTGGGGCGGATTTCGACCTGATCGTGCTGGGCGCCGGTGCCGGCGGGCTGCGGGCGGCGCTGCTGGCGGCGGATTCGGGTCGGCGGGTGGCGGTGATCGAATCCGGCCGGGTCGGCGGGGCGCGGGTGGCGCGCGGCGGTCTGCCCAAGGCGCTGCTGGCGATCGGGGCCGGGTTCGCCGAGGATTTCGCCGCCGCCGAGGCGTTCGGCTGGCAGGCCGGGGCGGCCGGGTTCGACTGGGCCCGGCTGATGGCGGCCAAGAATGCCGAGATCACCCGCCAGGAAACCGCGGCGACGCTGGCGCTGCGCGAGGCCGGCGTCACCCTGATCGAGGGGCGCGGCCGGCTGTCCGGCCCCCGCGCCGTGGTGGTGGGCGAGCGGGTGCTGACCGCCCCGGTGCTGCTGATCGCCACCGGCAGCCGGCCGGCGCTGCCCGATCTGCCCGGCTGCGACCATGCCGTCACCACCACCGAGGCGCTCGACCTGATGCAGCTCCCCCGCCGCGCGGTGGTGCTGGGCGGCGGGCCGCATGCGACGGAATTCGCCTGCATCTTCAACGCATTGGGGGTCGAGGTGACCCAGGTGATGCGGGCCCAGGCCCCGCTGCCCGGGTTCGATCCCGACCTGCGCGCCGGGCTGGCGGCGGCGATGGAGGCGCGCGGGGTGCGGCTGGTGCGCGGCCATCAGCCGCTGGCGATCGAACGCGACGGCGCGCTCAACCGGGTGCTGCTGGCCGGGCCGGGCGGCGACAAGGCGGCGCCGGTCGAGGCCGAACTGGTGCTGGCCGCCACCGGCCGGGTGCCCGACACCGCCGGGCTGGGGCTGGAGACGACCGGGGTCGCGCTCGGGCCGCGCGGCGGGATCGCGGTCGATGCCTATTCGCGCAGCTCGGTCGAGTCGATCTGGGCGGTGGGCGACGTCACCGACCGGCTGCGGCTGACCCCGGCGGCGCTGGCCGAGGCCGAGGCCTTCGTCCACACCGCCTTTGACGGCTGTCCCACCGCGGTCGAGCATCATCTGGTGCCGATCGCGCTGGCCACCACCCCGGCGCTGGCCTGCGTCGGCCTGGGCGAGGACGAGGCGCGCCGGCTGTATGGCGGCGGGGTCGAGACCCATCTGGCCCGGCCGCGCACCCTGCGCGAGCGGCTGACCGGGCGCGAGTCCGGCGCGCTGGTCAAGCTGGTGGTCGATCGCGACGAGGACCGGGTGCTGGGCGTGCATGTGCTCGGCCCCGGCGCCGCCGAGATCATCGGCGGCTTCGCGGTGGCGCTGCAATGCGGCGCGACCAAGGCCCAGTTCGACGCCACCCTCGGCGTCCATCCCACCCTGGCCGAGGCGCTGCTGACGCTGCCCCCGGCCGTCCCCGGTGCCGCTTCCGGCTCCGGCCCCGATCTGCCGCCCGTCGCCGCGCCGCCCGGTGCCGCGCCGGACGGCGAGACCGCCGCCCCGCCGCCCGCCGTCGCCGAACCGATAGCCGCGGAACGATCATGACCTCGGTTGCCCTCAAGATTGCCGCCGTCACCCTGGCCGGCGGCGTTGTCGCGGTGGGGGTGGTCCCCGCTTTGATCGACTGGAGTTCGCTGCGCCCCGGCATTGAACGCACCGCCACCGCCGCCGTCGGCTGGCCGGTGACGGTGGCGGGGCCGATCTCGGCCCGGCTGCTGCCCGATCCGGGGGTGACGCTGGGGCGGGTGACGGTGGGGGCGGCCGGGTTCGAACGGGTCCGGCTCGATCTCGGCCTGTGGCCGCTGCTGTCCGGGCGGATCGCGCTGACCGGGGTCGAGCTGTCGGGCGGCCGGCTGGGCGGCGGGATCGGGCTCGATGGCCGGATCCAGCTGGGCGAGATCTTCGCCGCCGACGGCCGCTTCGACGGCGGCTTCACCGCGCACGGCCGGCTCAGCGTCGGCGGGGTCGAGCTGCCGGTCGAGGCCGAGGGCGGCCGCCCCGGCGGCGGCGCCACCGTGCCGGTGCGGGCGACGCTGACCCTGCCCGGCGCCGCCGGCGGCAGCGCCCGGATCGAGGCGGCGGTGGGCGAGCGTCAGGCCCATGGCAGGGTCTGGCTGGAGCTGGGCTCGCTGGCCCGCGCCCTGCCGGGGGCGGCGCTGCCCGATCTGCCGCTGACCGGCGAGGGCCGGCTGGTGGTGACCGGCGAGGAAGCGGCGGTGCAGGGCATCACCCTGACCCTGGGGCAGTCGCGCGCCGGGGGCGAACTGGTGGCGGCGCTGGGGCGCGCCCCGGTGGCGGTCGATCTCTCCCTGCGCGGCGGCAGTCTCGATCTCGATCAGGCCCCGGCCGCGCCCGCGCCGGCCCCGTCTTCCCCGGCCGCCGCCGCGTCCTCTCCCGCCGCGCCGGCCGCCGTGCCGCCGCTGGCGCTGGCGGCGGCCCCGGCGGCGGTGCTGCGGCTGCCGCTGCCGGGCAATCTGACCTTCAATCTCGATCTGGGCGCCGAATCGGTGCGCTGGCGCGGCGGCATGGTGCGCCAGCCCCGCCTCAACGCCCTGCTCGATGGCGGGGTGCTGACCATCAGCCGGTTTTCGGCCCAGTTGCCGGGCGCGACCGGGCTCGATTTCAACGGGCAGGTGACGGTGGAGGCGGACGGCCCGGCCGCGACCGGCCGGCTGCGTCTGGTCAGCGCCGATCCGCCCCGGCTGCGGGCGTGGCTGTGGCCCGGCGGGGGCGGGGCCGGCAGCTGGCCGGCCAGCGCCCGGCTCGACGCCACGCTGGAGGCCCGTCCCGACCGGCTGACCCTGGCGCCGCTGACGCTGGGGCTCGACACCCTGCAAATGTCCGGCTCGCTCACCTGGACCGAGGCGGTCAGCGCCCGGCTGACCGCGCGCGGCCTCCAGTTCGGCTTCGACGGCGAGCCCGGCGCCGGGCTGGGGGCCGGCCGGCTGACCCTGCGCGGCCCGAGCTATGCCGAGGCGGTGCGGCTGCTGGCGCCCGAGTACCGCCCCGGCCGCGACGGCGCGCTCGACCTGTCGGCGCGGCTGACCGCCGATGCCGCCGGCCCCGGTTTCGACGATCTCAGCCTGACCGCCGGCGAGGCCCGCCTGATCGGCCAGATCCGTTTCCCCGCCGATGGCCCGCCGCGCGCCCGCCTCGCCGGCGGCGAGGTCCGGCTCGATCCGTTCCTGCCGTCGGAAACCCGCATCACCCCGCTGGCCCGGCTGGTGCCCCGCCCCGGCGGCGGCAGCGGGGCGGCGGCGGGCGAG
>NZ_JBHUIY010000079.1:0-3884 GCF_042683125.1 Phaeospirillum tilakii | reverse complement strand
GCCGCCCCGGCCGAGCCCCCGCCCCGCGCCACCCGCCCGCCGCCGGCCGAAAGCGCCCCCGCCGGCGGCGGCGAAACCCGCGCCGCCCCCCGGGTGCTGAAGGTCGATCAGGTCAAGGTGGATACCCTGATGACCCTGATCGGCGAATTGGTGGTGTCGAAGAACAGCCTGCCCTTCCTGGCGCGGCGGGCGGAAACCGTCCATGGCTCGCGCGAGATGGGGCGCGAGATCAAGGACCTCTACGCGGTGATCGACCGCCTCGCCCAGGAGATGCAGGCGGCGATCATGGCGGTGCGGATGCTGCCGGTGTCGGAGGTGTTCGAACGCTTCCCCCGGCTGGTGCGCGACGTCGCCCGCAAGCTCGGCAAGCAGGTCGAGCTGGTGATCGAGGGCGAGGAGACCGCCGCCGACAAGAACATCGTCGAGACCCTGGGCGATCCGCTGCTGCACATCCTGCGCAACGGGCTCGACCACGGCATCGAGCCGCCGGACGAGCGCGCCGCCGCCGGCAAGAAGCCGACCGCCCGCCTGCTGGTGCGCGCCTTCCAGGAAAGCGATCAGGTGGTGATCGAGGTCGTCGATGACGGGCGCGGCATCGATCCGGCGCGGATCCGCGCCGCCGCGGTGGCCAAGGGGGTGATCCCGCCCGAGCGGGCGGCGCGGCTCAGCGACCAGGAAGCGGTCAATCTGGTGTTCCTGCCCGGCTTTTCCACCGCCGGCACCATTTCCGACCTGTCGGGGCGCGGGGTGGGGATGGACGTGGTCGCCACCACCCTGGAAAAGGCCGGCGGCGCGGTGTCGCTCGACTCGGTTCCGGGACAGGGCACCACGGTGCGGCTGTCGCTGCCGCTCAGCATGGCGGTGACCCGGGTGATGATGGTCGAGGCCGGCGGCGGCCGGCTGTTCGGCATCCCGATGGACCAGATCGCCGAGACGGTGCGGATCCCGCCCGCCGCGATCCGCCGCATCAAGCAGGCCGAGGCCTTCGTCCTGCGCGAGGCGATCGTGCCGCTGCTGCGGCTCGATTCCCTGCTCGGGATCACCGGCGCGACCGGGGCGGAGGAGACGGCGGAGGCGGAAACCGAGGCGGCGGTGCTGGTGGTGCGGCTGGGCGGCGCGCTGACCGGGCTGGTGGTCGATCATTTCCGCGAGGGGATGGACATCATCCTCAAGCCGTTCGACGGCATCCTGGCCGGGATTCCCGGCTATGCCGGCACCGCGCTGCTCGGCGACGGGCGGGTGCTGCTGGTGCTCAACCTCAAGGAATTGCTGTGATGGCGATCGTCAACGAAGCGGACGGTCCGGCGATCGAGGGCGCCTGCGGCGTCGAGGAGGCGTTGCCGCTGCTGGAGGCGCTGGCCGGCGGCGCCGCGCTGTCGCTCGGGCGCTGCACCCATCTCCACACCGCGCCGCTCCAGGTGCTGCTGGCGCTGCGGCCGCCGCTGCGCGACCTGCCGGCCGAGCCGTTCCTGGCCCGCTGGGTGGCCCCGCTGCTGACCGGACCGAGGGAATGACCGCGCCGGCCCCGCCCCCCTTCATCCTGTCGGTGTCCAACCGCAAGGGCGGCAGCGGCAAGACCACCACCGTGGTCAATCTGGCGGCGGAATGGGCCGCGCGCGGGGCGCGGGTGCTGGTGGTCGATCTCGACACCCAGGGCCATGCCGGGCTGGGGCTGGGAGTGGCCGCCGGGCGCGGCGAACCGACCGCCCATGACCTGTTCCGCCGCCCCGGCTTCGATCTGGTGGCGGCGGCGCGGCCGACCGCCTGGCCCGGTTTGTCCTGCGTGCCGGCCGATCCGCTGTTCGAGGGCGACGGCGAGCGCGATCCGGGGCAACTGGCCGCTCAGTTGCGCCGGCCCGACCTCGCGGCGCGGATCGACGTGGTGATCCTCGACACCCCGCCCGCGCTCGACTTCATCCTGATCAACGCCCTGGCCGCCGCCGACGGGGTGGTGATCCCGCTGCTGCCGCACGCCCTGTCGGCCGAGGGGGTGCGGCAATTGTCGCGGCTGTTCTTCCGCATCGCCAGCGGCGCCAATCCGGCCCTGCGCCTGATCGGCCTGCTGCCGGTGATGCTCAACCCCCGCGTCAACCACCATCAGGCGATCCTGGCCGGGCTGACCCGCCAGTTCGGGCCGGAGCGGATGCTGCGCGGCATCCGCGCCGACATCGCCCTGGCCGAGGCCTTCGCCGCCGGCCGCCCGGCCCGGGTCCACGCCCCGCGTTCGCGCGGCGCGCTCGATTACCACCTGCTGGCCGAGGAAGTGCCACGCCTGTGGCGCCGGCCGTTGCCCGTTTCCGCACAAGAGGTCCCCGCATGAGCAGCACCATCTTCCTGATCGATGATTCCGTCACCGTGCTGATGAGCATGGAAGCGATCCTCGGCCATGCCGGCTATGCCGTCGCCAAGGCCACCAGCGGCGAGGAGGCGATCTCCCGCCTCGGCACCGGGCTGAAGCCCAACCTGCTGATCACCGACATCCACATGCCGGGGATGAACGGGATCGAACTGATCCGGCAGGTGCGGGCGATGCCCGGCTTCCAGTTCACCCCGATCCTGGTGGTGACGACCGAATCCCAGCAGGCCAAGCGCGACGAGGCCCGCGCCGCCAAGGCGACCGGCTGGCTGGTCAAGCCGGTCCAGCCCGACGACCTGCTGAAGGTGGTCAAACAGATCCTCCCCAACGGCTGAGGGCGGGACGATGACCCGGCGCGACCGCGCCACCACCCTGGCGCCGCTGCTGGCGGTGGCGGGATTGGGCATCGCCGCCGCCCTGCTGGCCGGCGCGGCGGGAGGAATCGCGGCATTGGCGGCCAGCGCGGGCGCGGTGGCCGCCTACCGGCTCGGCCGGCGCGACGGGATGGCCGAGGGACGCGGGATTCGCTTCCGCGTCGCCGACGAACTGGTGCAGTACCGCGCCTTCACCCGGCTGATGCGCGACCAGGGCGCGCGGGTGATCGGTCAATCGACCGAGGCGGTGACCGCGCTGGCGATCGGCCTGACCGAGATCGACCATCGCGCCTCCGCCCTGCTGGAGCGGCTGGCGGACGCGCCGATCGACCCGGCCGCCCTGCGCGCGGCGATCGAGGAGATCTCGGAACTGGCGGTGCCGCTGTTCGGGCAGTTGCAGTTCCAGGACGTCACCCGCCAGCAACTGGAGTTCCTGGCCCGGCTGTCGCGGCTGGTGGACGAACACATCGCCGAGATGACCCGGCTGCTGGGCGACCGCCGCGCCCTCGACCGCACCACCCGGTTCCAGGAGCTGTTCGATCAGGCCCTCGACGACACGGTGATGCATTCGCAGCGCGCGGACCATCACGCCGCCACCGGGCACGCCGCCACCGGAAGCGCGAGCGAGCGGGCGGAGGATTCCGGCCCCCGGGTCGAGCTGTTCTGACCCGGCCGGCGGTCAGGCGGGGCGGCGCCACCGACAGTCCCGCCGAGATGGGCGGCGACATCGACATGGGACGAGGCGGCCGGCAGCAGCGCCGGCACCATCAGGCGCAGTGACGCCAGTGCGCCGGGTTCACTCGCCGTGGGCCAGCGCCAGTCCGTTCAGCTGAAACCGGATCGGCACCTGCCGCCGCGATTCGACCGGCTGTCCGTCGCGGTGGGCGGGACGGAACCGCCAGCCGGCGACCGCCTCCCGCGCGGCGTCGTCGAGACTGCCGACCCCGCTTGAGCGCACCAGCGCCACCGCCACCGTCCGCCCGCCGGCATCGATGGTCAGATCCAGCACCACCCGCCCCTCCAGCCCGCGCCGTCGCGCCGAGGGCGGATAGGGCGGCGGCGGGGTGTCGAGCGGCTCGGCCTCGCTCCCCCCGCCGCCGCCCGCGCCCGCGCCGCCCTGGTCGCCGCCCGCGTCGGCGGTGCCGGCGCCGGCA
>NZ_JBHUIY010000078.1:0-3950 GCF_042683125.1 Phaeospirillum tilakii | reverse complement strand
GTACCCATTCCTTTGCTTCTCCCATCCTGAAACTGCCACCTGGAAGAAAGAACGACGTCGTTTTCCTTCAGAAAATGCGATTTCATGCCACATACCTTCTTTTAATACCAAGTCATACATTTCCCTTCAGCAACCAAGAACTGACTTTTATATTGGCATTCGACAGATTGGTGAACATACCTATCAGTGATAGTAGCGCCCCTCCCCTCCCCCGCACACACACACACACACACACACACACACACACACACACACACACACCCAAGATCAGAACCAAACAAAACAAAAAAAATTGCTTTCTTACGTTTCACATGTCAGGATGGTGCCAGACACTCTTATTGGATAGTCAAAAATCTCTTTTGTTTCTGTGTAAAAGGGAGGTCCTTTCAAGGCGTGAATGTTTCAGAACTTTAATTTATTTGGAAATGACCCAGCTCTTCAGTACACTGTCGTCACTTAGTTTAGCACAGGATAGAAACTCGGGTAACCAAAACACCTGGAGAAACGATTGTATGTTCAGTTCAGTTCAGTGGCTCAGTCGTGTCTGACTCTTTGGGACCCCGTGGCCTGCAGGACGCTGGGCTTCCGTGTCCATCACCAACTCCAGGGGCTTGCTCAAACTCATGTCCATCGAGTCAGTGATGCCATCCAACCATCTCATCCTCTGTCGTCCCCTTCTCCTCTGCCTTCAATCAAGACTCTCATAGGCAGATATTTTCGAGTGTAATTAGTGTTCATAGTTTATCTAAAAGCTCATATCACATTTAATTTTTCGTTTTGTTCCTGTTCTTTCGAGGTACTTTCTCGTTGACAAGCTTGTGACAGATAGAACGATATAGCAATTTTTACCTTAGAACAAACCGAGGCACTATGAACATTTTGTGCTTCATGTTGATGACTCTTAGACATGTCTACAGTAGAGGAGCAAAAACAAAACTACTAGATATTTCATATTGACTAGTTCCCAGTTCACGGGACTCTGACATTCCCTGAGGTCAAAGTTTTCTTGTATTGGAAGCAGTTGGGTTTGCAAGGGCTGCCTTGTCTTGAGACCATTGAAATAAGAACTCAGAACTTGAGCACTATTATCAAAAATCACAAGGCTCACACTGACACAGACATCAATCCAGACAGACAAGACAAGACATCTTCCAGTTTTCCGCCTGAGATGGAAAAGATTTCTTTGAGCCGTTTTTTCTGGGGAGTGGGGGGTGGGGCTGGCGGCCAGGCAGGCTTTGGGAAGGAGCTCATGGTTTGGAATTGCATATGAAAAGAACCAGCTTTCCGGGTTCCAAGGAATCAAGTTTCCTTGGAAACCAACTTTGTCCGGTTCTGTAGAATATCATGGCCCTCCTAGGTCAGGTCGTCTTTCCTTTCCGTAGCCCTCGTTTGATCCCTGAATTCTAGACAGCTTGGATTGCCTCTGTGGGCTGGATGGATTGTCCTCCCGTTTCACCGGGCGGCGGGAGCGAGGTCCCAGAGGCTCTCCTGGAACCGGGCGTGGGGGCGGGGCTCACCGGGAGCCCGTGGTGAAGGTGGGCAGCGCACCGGGAGCGCGCCCGGGGCGGGGCGAAGCCGGGCGGCGCGGGTCGGGAATCGGGTCGTGGCGGGGATGGGGGGCGGTCCCAGTTGTGCTCCGGGGATCCCCACTGCGGCTGGGAAGGCACCGGGAGCATGGCAGGGGCGGGGCGGCGCGGGGCGGGGGTCGGCTCCTGGCGGGGGTGGGGGAGGGCTTCCCCGTTGTCCTCTCGGGGGTCGCCGTGGCGGCTGGGAACGCCCACTGCGTGCGCTCCTGGGTCCCCAAGGGTCGGCATCCAGTGGGCGCGGCGGAGGGGTGCGGACCACAGGTCAGGGAACTGGGACTGCGTGGAGCAGGGAACCACGTAGTCCGCCCTCTGTTGGCACAACCTGGCGGTCGCAGAAAGGCCTCGCCTTTGGGCTCAAGGCCTTGACCGCTCCACCCCTTTGCTGAAAGGTCAGAGCCGCGCGGTTTTCCCAAGCAGCCGAGTGTCCGCTGCAAGTCCAAGGGCCAGAACCCTGAACTCTGGCCGGCTGGCCCAGCCCTGCTTCTGGCACTTTGGAGGCCAGCGGGCCCTTGACCACCTGCTGGGATGGGAAAGGGAAGGGTCCACGAATTGCACCCTAGAAACTTAGTAGGGTGCATGGGTTTCAAAACCCGGTGGCCGCCCAGGCAGCAAACAAGGGAGGAGGGCACCCTGCTGCCCTTTCATGGCAGCATCTGTGGCTGTCCTGCTGAGGGGGCCTTTCCATGGGGACCGTGTGCAGTACAAGTTTGGTGTTTTGGAACCGAATAATTAGAACGTGTAAAAATTTTAAATGATGTGGTGGTTTGATTCAAACAAAACAAAACCAAACAAAACAAAAAACCAAGCTCCAAGTTTTTTGCAAATTTAGGTCTTAATATTGAAGGCCTGTGTTCCTTCCACTGTGGCATTGTACGAAGAAATGTGCGGGTTTTTTTTTTTTTTTTAATTTGCTTTTTGTTTTTCTTTTTTTTTAGAAAAGATTCCGAAAAATGAGGGAAACAGGAAGCCCAGAGGTGCCCCTGTAGTTTGGCGAAGGCCTTAGGAGGTCACTTGGAAATGCTGCTGGCTGTGAGGGGGGGAGGGGGCAGATGTGCACAGAGCTGTGCAGGCTTGTCCTTTGCATGGATGTTCTTTGTAGAAATCCACCTCGGAGCCATCTCCTGATGTGTAAGAATTTCCCAGACAAACCTTGAGCTAAGCAATGCGTTTTTTCCTTAGGAAATGTTGGTCTTCAGCGATGTTCAAAGCCTGTGTATTTCGGCTAGACTCTGGCTTCAGGTCGGTTCCCCCAAAAGGCTCAGAAGCGACCTGAACCAAACAGTAAGTTTTCCTCCTACCTTGTTCTCCTCATCTACGTTAAGAGTATACTTTAAGAGTATCCTGGCACATACATGTACTGCCTCACCCCTAACCTCAGTCATGTGTTCCAAGAACTTCTGTCCGTTTATTTATTTGTTTTGGGTAACATTGAATTCGTTTTGACTATGCTGGGTCTTTGCTGCTCGCTGGAAGTTGCTAGGACCTCTGGACTGCAGTCTCCCATCTCTTGCTGACCTCTTGTTGACCTCTGCAGAATCCTGGTTGGTGGGAGCTTGTTAGTTCCTTGTTCCTTACCCGGACCTCCTGTGGTTAAGTGTTTTCTCTCCTCTGTGGCCTGGTAAGGCTGGGTGGTCATTGGCATCCCAAAGGTGGCTAGAAGTCAATGATTTAGGCAGGCTTGTGAATAGATATGGGAGAAGGCAATGGCACCCCACTCCAGTACTCTTGCCTGGAAAATCCCATGGACGGAAGAGCCTGGTAGGCTGCAGTCCATGGGGTCGCTCAGAGTCGGGCACGACTGAGCGACTTCACTTTCACTTTTCACTTTCATGCATTGGAGAAGGAAATGGCAACCCACTCCAGTGTTCTTGCCTGGAGAATCCCAGGGACTGCGGGGCCTGGTGGGCTGCCGTCCATGGGGTCACACAGACTCGGACACGACTGAAACGACTTCGCAGCAGCAGCAGCAGCAGCAGCAGCAGCAGCAGCGCATAGATATCAAAAGGGTTTAGAACAGTCAGGTAGGATCACACAAGTCACCGTGAAGCAATACTTCTCCACTTAGCCAAAGCTAACAAAAGATTTCTCTTCTAGGTCAACCTAGAAGAGATCACGGAAGAGGTAAAGAAACTTAAAATCCATTAGCAAAGGCAGTTCAACCTCTCAAGAAACCTTGTGCTAGGCACAACACTCTTTTCTGGGGGTCCACTTTCCCTACAACCTCCTGATCCCATTCGGTACCCATTCCTTTGCTTCTCCCATCCTGAAACTGCCACCTGGAAGAAAGAACGACGTCGTTTTCCTTCAGAAAATGCGATTTCATGCCACATACCTTCTTTTAATACCAAGTCATACATTTCCCTT
>NZ_JBHUIY010000077.1:0-4427 GCF_042683125.1 Phaeospirillum tilakii | reverse complement strand
CTGATCCGCGCTGTTGGCGCGCCGAGAATCGAGCCGTGGGGACGACCCGGGCATCAGAAACGAACACCAGATGAGGGGGAAATCCTTCGCCACTGGGAACGAAACCCGCGCCGATAGGCCCCATCATCCCCTGCGAATCGGCGTGGCGGATCAGTCTGGACTCGATGCCGCGATCGAAATCACGGCCGGGTTCGGAGCCGGAAATACCGTCCAGCTTGGCCGCCAGCAGGCTGTTTCTGCGTCAGGGATTGAAGCCCGAAGGGCCGAGACGCCGCAGGTCGGCTCGGTTTACGAAAGCCCGGCGCGCGGAATTCCCCGCGCGGACGCCATCATTTTTATGGGCGCATCTCCATGATTTCCCTCCATGGAGGCCCTTCGTCTACAACCGGATTGCGCCTCATAGGGGGCGTTCCCGAGGAGAGGCGCCGATGCCCCATTGCAGACGCTCTCGTGGAATTGAATGGAAGCCGGCAATTTGGAGCGGACCCGCTGGCGACTGGTCTGTATGATTGATGACAACACCGCTAACTCCCTAACTAAGGGCAAAGGCTTATGACCGATCCCGTCACGGCATTGTCGTTCTCCATTTTCGAGAACAAGGGAGCCTACGCCGTCCTTCTGGGCTCTGGCGTGTCGCGTGCGGCCCAGATACCCACGGGCTGGGAAATCACACTGGACTTGGTCCGCCGGGTTGCCTTGCTGGACGGCGTGAAGGAACAGTCCGACTGGGCCGCGTGGTACCGGAAGAAGCACAAGGCGGACCCCAGCTACTCGGAGCAGTTGGCCGCCCTGACTGGGTCGCCGGAGGAGCGGCGATCCATCCTCCACAGCTATATCGAGCCGACCGAGGAGGATTTGGAGGAAGGGCGCAAGGTGCCGACCCCGGCCC
Source organism: Phaeospirillum tilakii (assembly GCF_042683125.1). NCBI lineage: Bacteria > Pseudomonadati > Pseudomonadota > Alphaproteobacteria > Rhodospirillales > Rhodospirillaceae > Phaeospirillum > Phaeospirillum tilakii. The sequence goes on along the minus strand of NZ_JBHUIY010000077.1, from coordinate 3,538 downwards.
ACCGGGCGATTGCCCGTCTGGTTCGCGCCGGCTTCATCCGGGTCATCCTGACCACCAATTTTGACCGGCTGCTGGAGAACGCACTTCGCGACGAAGGCATCGAGCCGACAGTGATCAAGTCCGACGACGACCTGAAAGGCGCGGTGCCCCTGGTCCACAGCCGCTGCTATCTGATCAAGCTTCACGGCGATTACCTGGACACCCGCATCAAGAACACCGAGGACGAGTTGGCGTCCTACTCCCCCGAGATGAATGCCACCCTGGACCGTATCATCGACGAGCACGGATTGATCGTGTGCGGGTGGTCGGCGGATTGGGATGCGGCGCTTCGCTCCGCTTTGACCCGCGCGCCCAACCGCCGCTACACCACGTTTTGGGCGGCACGTGGCGAACCATCCCCTGCGGCGCAAGACCTGATCACTCATCGCGCGGCGAAGATGATCCCGATCACTGACGCGGACAGCTTTTTTGCCAAGGTTGAGGCGCAGGTTTCTATCCAGGCCGAGACCCAGCGCGCCCACCCCGAGAGCACCGCGCTGATCATCGGCAGTGCCAAGAAGTATCTGGCTCGGCCGGAGCATCGAATCCAGTTGGCGGAGTTGGTCGGCGAAACCCAACGTCGGTTGCAAGCCGCCGCTTCGACCGAGGAATTTGAGGTTCGGGGCAATTGGTCCAAGGAAGAGTTCTGCCAACGGGTGACACGCTACGAGGCGATCAGCGAGCCTTTGGTCCGGCTATTTGGCGTCATGGGGCGATGGGGCGACGGCAGCGAGTTTAGTCTTGTCGCTGATGTGCTCCGAGACCTGGCATCCGTGGAGTCGGCCAGCGGAAATACCGGATGGCTTGCACTGCGGACCTATCCTGCGGTACTTGCCCTCTATGGCTACGGCATCGGTGCGCTGGTTGGCCGGAGGTTTAAGCCCCTATTTCAGTGGCTGACAATTTCTTTACAGACGCGGCGAAATGAAGCTGAGCCAGCAGTCAATCAGCTTTTCCTTTGGCGATGGGAGGGTGGCACCAAGGAGGCTTGGCAATCACTTGAAGGTTTCGAACGCCGCAAGACGCCGCTCAGCGACCACCTTTTCGAGGTCTTCCCCACATGGGCGCAGGACCACCTTTTCGCCTCTCGACGCTATGAAGAAGCCTTCGAGATGTTCGAGGTCTTGGCGGCCCTGGCTTTTCTCACATGGCGAACCAATAAGGACGAACTGCAATCCGCCCTCTCTCAACAAGCCAATGACCGCAACTACGTTTGGGCTCCGGTGGGACGTACCGCGTGGCACAGCGAAATTCGCGACAGGGTATTTGCGGCGTTTGAGGCGCCGGAGACGCGAAAGGCGGTCTTGGATGCTGGTTTCTGTCGGGGCGACGCTGATTTTCTATCAAGGGCAGAAATGAGCCTTAAGCGCCTGATGGACAGGATCGAATGGACTTAGGCGCTCCCCCGAGTCTCGCGAGACTCACGCCCTCGTGAGTCTGGATTTCTTGGAGTATGACGGAAATTCAAGGGGGCACTATACCTAATCCGAACGTCCGCTTTATCAGGCCCCGCATCCCAAACCCGTCCGTCCGCTTCCGGCCCATTTTGGTCATAGCCAAACCTCGACGCAAGCGACCGCTCCTGCCCAAAGCGGCGCTTACGCGCCGCCCTCGGAGCCGAATCTCCACACCGGGATGCCGAGCTTGCGGGCCTTGTCGACGAGGTTGTCGCTGATGCCGGAGCCGGGGAAGGCGATCAGACCGATCGGCAGTACCTCGATCATCTGGTCGTTGCGCTTGAAAGGAGCGGCGTTCTTGTGCCGGGTCCAGTCCGGCTTGAACACCACCTGCGCCACCTTGCGCGAGTCGGCCCAGCAGGCGGCGATCCGCTCGGCGCCTTTCGGACTGCCGCCGTGCAGCAGCACCATGTCGGGATGCTTGGCCCGGACGCGGTCGAGCACGTCCCAGATCCGGCGATGGTCGTTGCACTCGGCCCCGCCGGTGAAAGCGATACGCGCGCCCGGAGGCAACAGCAGCTGGGTGTCGGCGCGGTGGCGGGCGGCGATAAAGTCCCGGCTGTCGATCACCGCGGCGGTGAGGGCGCGATGGTTGACCATCGATCCGACGCGCGGCCGCCAGGCGGAACCGGTGACCGCCTCGTAGCGCTCGGCGGCGGTGTCGCGGAAGAACTCGAAGGCGTTGCGGCGCTCGATCAGACCGAGGCCCTGTTCGATCAACCGCTCCAGTTCGACCGAGCGCACCTCCGAGCCGTTCTGTTCCAGCCGGGAGCGATTCTGCGCCTGTTCGTTGGCGTCGAGATCGCGTTCGAGCCGGTCGATCTTGCGGAGGAAGATCGCCGCGAAGGACCACAGCAGGTCGGCGAGATCGTCCTCGAGTCTGGTGTCGGCCAGCAGGGCGGCAAGGGCATCGACGATGCCGGCGAGTTCGCCCCGCACCATCTCGGGTTCGGGCAGCGGACGGGGATCAGGCTCGTCCTGACCGGGGCGATAGAAGTAGAGGATCAGTTCGTCGAGCAGGCTGGCGGTGGCGGATTGGGCGTGAGCTTCCGGTTCGGTTTCGGGGTCAAGAAACGGGAGGGAGGTGGGGATCATGGCGGGCTCCTCGTCGCTGGGACCGCGTCCATCGCGGCCTTCACGGGGATCCTTTGCCGGGGCCGATCCGGGCGCGCACCCGAGAGGGCCGAAGCCAACGGCGGAGGAGGAGGAGCGGCCCGCGCTTTCTTGCTGCGCGAGGAGGCCGCAGGCCGGGGAAGAAAGCAAGCGGGACGGTCCTTGCGCGCCCGGTCCGCGCCCTGGCAGATCCCCCGCACGGGAAGGCCGTGGGTCGCGGCTCCGGACGTAACGGGAGCCCACGACTGCCCCCCTTTCCGGATTGGACCGGCCCGGAGACCGGACACCCGCCCCCGATCAGCCCCGCGACCGATGATCAATGAGCCGCCGCGCATCGTCCGGGACGAGTTGCCCGGCCAGATGCCCCCGGAGCCAATCGGGGCCGAAGCGCAGCAGATCGGCGTTGAAATCCTCGCCCCACGGCAGCAGCGGCCGGACCTCGAGCCCCTGGGCGGCCCCGCGTGCGATCAGCCGCGCCACCGCCTTGCGACCGGCGGGATCGTTGTCGCGGGCGACATACAGGCGGACCAACCCGGGCGGGAAAGCGAAGGCGGCGAGGTGGTTGGCGGACAGAGCGGCGACGACCGGCAGGGTGGGCAGAACCGAGCGCACCGCCAGCATGGTTTCGATCCCCTCCCCCGCCGCCAGCAGGTCGGCGACGGGACCGAAGCGGACGGCGTTGCCGAGCAGATGACCGAGCGCCCGGCGCGGGGTGACAAGCGGGGCCTTGGCCGGCCGGTCGCGGTCGAGCCAGGTCCGCTGCACCCCGGTGATCCGGCCCGCGCCATCGGTGACGGCGGCGAGCAGCGCCGGCCAGCTCTGGCGGGGGGCGTCGGGATGGGGACGGTACCACAGCGCCGGATGGAAGCGCAGGGCCGGCAGATCGAGCCGACCGGTGATGCCGCGCCCCCGCAGATAGGCCTCGGCCA
>NZ_JBHUIY010000076.1:0-5223 GCF_042683125.1 Phaeospirillum tilakii | reverse complement strand
AAGAGACAGGAAGGGATGCGCAGGCGGCGCCGGTCCGGTTCACGGACCGACCAAAGTCAAGCGCATCTCAGCTAAGCGTGATGTAATTGCTTTGGACGAGCTCCGGTCTGCAACTTGGTTGCAGAAGTCAACTTGAGAGTTTGATCCTGGCTCAGAACGAACGCTGGCGGCAGGCTTAACACATGCAAGTCGAACGAAGGCTTCGGCCTTAGTGGCGCACGGGTGAGTAACACGTGGGAATATGCCTTTCGGTGGGGAATAACGTTGGGAAACTGACGCTAATACCGCATACGCCCTTCGGGGGAAAGATTTATCGCCGAAAGATTAGCCCGCGTCCGATTAGCTAGTTGGTGGGGTAACGGCCTACCAAGGCGACGATCGGTAGCTGGTCTGAGAGGATGATCAGCCACACTGGGACTGAGACACGGCCCAGACTCCTACGGGAGGCAGCAGTGGGGAATATTGGACAATGGGCGCAAGCCTGATCCAGCCATGCCGCGTGAGTGATGAAGGCCTTCGGGTTGTAAAGCTCTTTCGACGGGGACGATGATGACGGTACCCGTAGAAGAAGCCCCGGCTAACTTCGTGCCAGCAGCCGCGGTAATACGAAGGGGGTTAGCGTTGTTCGGAATTACTGGGCGTAAAGCGCACGCAGGCGGTCCTCCAAGTCAGAAGTGAAAGCCCTGGGCTCAACCCGGGAACTGCTTTTGATACTGGGGAACTGGAATCACGGAGAGGGTAGGGGAATTCCGAGTGTAGAGGTGAAATTCGTAGATATTCGGAAGAACACCAGTGGCGAAGGCGCCTACCTGGCCGTCGATTGACGCTCATGTGCGAAAGCGTGGGGAGCAAACAGGATTAGATACCCTGGTAGTCCACGCCGTAAACGATGAGTGCTAGATGTTGGGGTGCATGCACTTCAGTGTCGAAGCTAACGCGATAAGCACTCCGCCTGGGGAGTACGGCCGCAAGGTTAAAACTCAAAGGAATTGACGGGGGCCCGCACAAGCGGTGGAGCATGTGGTTTAATTCGAAGCAACGCGCAGAACCTTACCAGCCCTTGACATGGGGATCATCGGTTCGAGAGATTGGACCTTCAGTTCGGCTGGATCCCGCACAGGTGCTGCATGGCTGTCGTCAGCTCGTGTCGTGAGATGTTGGGTTAAGTCCCGCAACGAGCGCAACCCTCATCTTCAGTTGCCATCATTCAGTTGGGCACTCTGAAGAAACTGCCGGTGACAAGCCGGAGGAAGGTGGGGATGACGTCAAGTCCTCATGGCCCTTACGGGCTGGGCTACACACGTGCTACAATGGTGGTGACAATGGGTTGCGAACCCGCGAGGGCAAGCTAATCTCCAAAAGCCATCTCAGTTCGGATTGCACTCTGCAACTCGAGTGCATGAAGTCGGAATCGCTAGTAATCGTGGATCAGCATGCCACGGTGAATACGTTCCCGGGCCTTGTACACACCGCCCGTCACACCATGGGAGTTGGCTTTACCCGAAGCCGGTGCGCTAACCGCAAGGAGGCAGCCGACCACGGTAAGGTCAGCGACTGGGGTGAAGTCGTAACAAGGTAGCCGTAGGGGAACCTGCGGCTGGATCACCTCCTTTCAAGGATGTCCCGGAAAGTCCTGCTCACAGGACAATCTCGGATACCTTCATACATCCGGCCGACGCCGTCTCCGCATCCCTTCCTCGAACAAGAAACGAAACACGGGCTCGTAGCTCAGCTGGTCAGAGCACACGCTTGATAAGCGTGGGGTCGTAAGTTCAAATCTTACCGGGCCCACCATGACCGCTGTAGACCGTTGTTTGCTGTTCGCACCATCCCCCGGGGCCGTAGCTCAGTTGGGAGAGCGCGTGCTTTGCAAGCATGAGGTCGTCGGTTCGATCCCGTCCGGCTCCACCAAGGGGTGTTGAGCTGTTCGTTTTGTTTGTTCGAGGTTGTCTCGAGATTGTCGCAGCCCTGGGGGCCGCGACGGCAGGACCTTCGGGTCTCGCTGTTCTTTGTCATCGTGAATAGGTTTTTTCGATCTGGTCGTGCGCCGGATGCCGTAAAGTCAAGCGGCAGGAAAGGCGCACGAATGTGTGAATCGCTGAAGTTTCTGCGGTCCATAGGCCGGGCTTGTCCCTGCGTATGGAGCGATCAAGCGTCAAAAGGGCATTTCGTGGATGCCTTGGCACTGAGAGGCGATGAAGGACGTGGCACGCTGCGATAAGCCATGGGGAGCCGCGAGCAGGCTTTGATCCGTGGATTTCCGAATGGGGAAACCCCACCGTAAGGTGATCCCGTACTGAATACATAGGTGCGGGAGGCGAACCGGGTGAACTGAAACATCTAAGTAACCCGAGGAAAGGACATCAACCGAGACTCCGCTAGTAGTGGCGAGCGAACGCGGACCAGCCCAGTGATGTCGTGTACATAATCTGAACCGTCTGGAAAGTCGGGCCATAGAGCGTGATAGCCGCTTAAGAGTAAACCGCACGACATCCTTGAGTAAGGCGGGACACGTGAAATCCTGTCTGAACATGGGGGGACCACCCTCCAAGGCTAAGTACTCCTCAGTGACCGATAGTGAACGAGTACCGTGAGGGAAAGGTGAAAAGCACCCCGACGAGGGGAGTGAAATAGTTCCTGAAACGGAATGCCTACAAGCAGTCGGAGCGGCCTCGAGCCGTGACGGCGTACCTTTTGTATAATGGGTCAGCGAGTTAGTGTATGCAGCGAGCTTAAGCCGGTAGGTGAAGGCGTAGCGAAAGCGAGTCTGAATAGGGCGCCGAGTTGCATGCATTAGACCCGAAACCGGGTGATCTAGCCATGGGCAGGTTGAAGGTGGGGTAACACCCACTGGAGGACCGAACTCACGTCTGTTGAAAAAGACGGAGATGACCTGTGGTTAGGGGTGAAAGGCCAATCAAACCCGGAAATAGCTGGTTCTCCGCGAAAGCTATTTAGGTAGCGCCTCGGATGAATACCGTCGGGGGTAGAGCACTGGATGGGCTAGGGGGTCCCAAAGACCTACCAAACCTAACCAAACTCCGAATACCGATGAGTACTATCCGGGAGACAGACGTCGGGTGCTAAGGTCCGGCGTCAAGAGGGAAACAGCCCAGACCGCCAGCTAAGGTCCCCAAGTCATGGCTAAGTGGGAAAGGATGTAAGACGGCCAAAACAACCAGGAGGTTGGCTTAGAAGCAGCCATCCTTTAAAGAAAGCGTAATAGCTCACTGGTCTAATAGCTGTCTCGCGCCGAAAATGTACCGGGGCTCAAGCCATGCACCGAAGCTGCGGGTGTGCGCAAGCACGCGGTAGCGGAGCGTTCCGTAAGCCTGCGAAGGCGTCACCGTGAGGGGCGCTGGAGGTATCGGAAGTGAGAATGCTGACATGAGTAGCGACAAACAGTGTGAGAAACACTGTCGCCGAAAGTCCAAGGGTTCCTGCGCAAGGCTAATCCGCGCAGGGTCAGCCGGCCCCTAAGGCGAGGGCGAGAGCCGTAGTCGATGGGAACCACGTTAATATTCGTGGGCCTGCTGGGTGTGACGGCCTCCGTGTATTGTCTCCTCTTATCGGATTGAGGGGGCAGTGAAGGAGGTCCAGGAAATAACCCCAGCGTATAGACCGTACCCTAAACCGACACAGGTGGACTGGTAGAGCATACCAAGGCGCTTGGGAGAATGGTGTTGAAGGAACTAGGCAAATTGACCCCGTAACTTCGGAATAAGGGGTACCCCTCTTAGGGCAACCTTTGGGGGGTGGCACAGACCAGGGGGTGGCGACTGTTTACTAAAAACACAGGGCTCTGCGAAGTCGAAAGACGACGTATAGGGTCTGACGCCTGCCCGGTGCCGGAAGGTTAAAAGGAGAGGTGCAAGCCTTGAATTGAAGCCCCGGTAAACGGCGGCCGTAACTATAACGGTCCTAAGGTAGCGAAATTCCTTGTCGGGTAAGTTCCGACCTGCACGAATGGCGTAACGACTTCCCCGCTGTCTCCAACACCAACTCAGCGAAATTGAATTCTCCGTGAAGATGCGGAGTACCCGTGGCTAGACGGAAAGACCCCGTGCACCTTTACTCCAGCTTTGCAGTGGTACTAGGATGTGGATGTGTAGGATAGGTGGGAGTCTATGAAACCTTGGCGCCAGCCAGGGCGGAGACAACCTTGAAATACCACCCTTCTGCTTCCTGGTATCTAACCGCGCCCCGTGAACCCGGGGCCGGGACCCTGCATGGTGGGGAGTTTGACTGGGGCGGTCGCCTCCCAAAGAGTAACGGAGGCGCGCGATGGTGGGCTCAGGCTGGTCGGAAATCAGCTGTCGAGTGCAATGGCATAAGCCCGCCTGACTGCGAGACAGACAAGTCGAGCAGAGACGAAAGTCGGTCATAGTGATCCGGTGGTCCCGCGTGGAAGGGCCATCGCTCAACGGATAAAAGGTACGCCGGGGATAACAGGCTGATCTCCCCCAAGAGTCCACATCGACGGGGAGGTTTGGCACCTCGATGTCGGCTCATCACATCCTGGGGCTGGAGCAGGTCCCAAGGGTTCGGCTGTTCGCCGATTAAAGTGGTACGTGAGCTGGGTTTAGAACGTCGTGAGACAGTTCGGTCCCTATCTACCATGGGTGTTGGAAACTTGAGAGGACCTGTCCCTAGTACGAGAGGACCGGGATGGACGCACCTCTAGTGTACCGGTTGTCGCGCCAGCGGCATTGCCGGGTAGCCACGTGCGGACGAGATAACCGCTGAATGCATCTAAGCGGGAAGCTCCCCTCAAAACCAGGTTTCCCTATCAGAGCCGTGGAAGACCACCACGTTGATAGGTGGCATGTGGAAGCGTGGCAACACGTGAAGCTAAGCCATACTAATCGCTCGATCGGCTTGATCGCCCATGCGCGGCGGCAAGCCCGGCCACAGGCCGCAAACAACAACGATCCACACATCCAGATCCTTTTTGGTTTCCTTCGACGACCTGGTGGTCATAGCGAGGGCCCTCCACCCGATCCCATCCCGAACTCGGACGTGAAACCCCTCTGCGCCCATGGTACTGTGTCTCAAGGCACGGGAGAGTCGGTCGCTGCCAGGTCTTCCAAGGAAACCAAAAAAACCTATCACGATTACAATCCCCCTCGCCGCGCCAGCGCATTAACGCGGGGTGGAGCAGCCCGGTAGCTCGTCAGGCTCATAACCTGAAGGTCGTAGGTTCAAATCCTGCCCCCGCAACCA
>NZ_JBHUIY010000075.1:0-5318 GCF_042683125.1 Phaeospirillum tilakii | reverse complement strand
TGGCCGAGGCCTATCTGCGGGGGCGCGGCATCACCGGTCGGCTCGATCTGCCGGCCCTGCGCTTCCATCCGGCGCTGTGGTACCGTCCCCATCCCGACGCCCCCCGCCAGAGCTGGCCGGCGCTGCTTGCCGCCGTCACCGATGGCGCGGGCCGGATCACCGGGCTGCAACGGACCTGGCTCGATCGCGACCGGCCGGCCAAGGCCCCGCTCGTCACCCCGCGTCGGGCGCTCGGTCATCTGCTCGGCAACGCCGTCCGCTTTGGTCCCGTCGCCGATCTGCTGGCGGCGGGGGAGGGAATCGAAACCATGCTGGCGGTGCGCTCGGCTCTGCCCGCCTTGCCGGTCGCCGCCGCTCTGTCCGCCAACCACCTCGCCGCCTTCGCTTTTCCGCCCGGTTTGGTCCGCCTGTATGTCGCCCATGACAATGATCCCGCCGGTCGCAAGGCGGTGGAGCGGCTGATCCCGCGCGGGGCCGCCCAGGGGCTCGAGGTCCGGCCGCTGCGGCCGTGGGGCGAGGATTTCAACGCCGATCTGCTGCGCTTCGGCCCCGATTGGCTCCGGGGGCATCTGGCCGGGCAACTCGTCCCGGAGGATGCGCGGCGGGTCTTCGGTCATCGCGGCCGGGGCTGATCGGGGGCGTGTGTCCGGTCTCCGGGCTGAGCAAAACGGACAGGGGGGACTCGTGGGCTCCCCGATACGTCCGGAGCCGCAGCCCACGGCCTTCCCGTGCGGGGGATCTGCCAGGGCGCGGACCGGGCGCGCAAGGACCGCCCCGCTTGCTTTCTTCCCCGGCCTGCGGCCTCCTCGCGCGGCAAGAAAGCGCGGGCCGCTCCTCCTCCGCCGTTGGCTTCGGCCCTGCGGGTGCGCCCCCGGTTCCAGCCCTGGCCGGCGATCCCCGTGAAGGCCGCGATGGGCGCGGTCCCAGCGACGAGGAGCCCGCCATGATCCCCACCTCCCTCCCGTTTCCTGATCCCGATCCCGATCCCGAGAGCGAACCGGAAGCTCACGCTCCCTCCGCCACCGCCAGCCTGCTCGACGAATTGACCCTCTACGGCTATCGCCCCGGTCAGGACGAGCCTGATCCCCGCCCGCTGCCCGAGTCCGAGATGGTGCGGGGCGAACTCGCCGGCATCGTCGATGCCCTCGTCGCCCTGCTGGCAGACACTCGGCTCGAGGACGATCTCGCCGACCTGCTGTGGTCCTTCGCCGCGATCTTCCACCGCAAGATCGACCGGCTCGAACGCGATCTCGACGCCAACGAACAGGCGCAGAACCGCTCCCGGCTGGAACAGAATGGCTCGGAGGTGCGCTCGGTCGAACTGGAGCGGCTGATCGAACAGGGCCTCGGTCTGATCGAGCGTCGCAACGCCTTCGAGTTCTTTCGCGACACCGTCGCCGAGCGCTACGAAGCGGTCACCGGCTCCTCCTGGCGGCCGCGCGTCGGCTCGATGGTCAATCATCGCGCCCTCACCGCCGCGGTGATCGACAGCCGGGACTTTATCGCCGTCCGCCACCGCGCCGATACCCAGGTGCTGTTGCCTCCGGGGGCCCGGATCGCCTTCACCGGGGGGCTGAGTGCAACGACCATCGCCGCATCTGGGACGTGCTCGACCGCGTCCGGGCCAAGCATTCCGACATGGTGCTGCTGCACGGCGGCAGTCCGAAAGGCGCCGAGCGGATCGCCGCCTGCTGGGCCGACTCGCGCAAGGTGGCGCAGGTGGTGTTCAAGCCGGATTGGACCCGCCACAAGAACGCCGCCCCCTTCAAGCGCAATGACCAGATGCTCGAGGTGCTGCCGATCGGCCTGATCGCCTTCCCCGGCTCCGGCATCAGCGGCAATCTCGTCGACAAGGCCCGCAAGCTCGGCATCCCGGTGTGGAAGTTCGTGGGCGAGGGCGGCGCGTAAGCGCCGCTTTGGGCTGGGGCGGTCGATTTCGTCTACGTCTTTCTATGGCAAAATTGGTTCTGGAAGTGAAATATGACTTTACGAAAAATGTCCGCACCAATTAACCCGCCCCTACCAAATTTATTATGTGTTGGTTCTGGAATAAAAATTAATAATTATATGAAAAAATCTTTCATAGCACGGCGGTGCTATATTTAGTTTTTTAAACTTTGGCATAATTATTTTTAATCAATAGCAATGAATTGGTCAATTAATATAAAAAATCGTATTGTGCAATCTGTATTTTAAAATTATCCGATTACTTTTTCTTTGATTTTATTCGTTATGTATTGTAAGCTGTTCGGGAAAACCATATCTTCTCTAAAGCCATTGTTGTGTAAGGCTTCGCTTATTTTCTCAAGATCTTTGGATGAGATGCGTATATTGAGCTTTTTTATAAAGCGAGACGCTTTCGAATCTTTTATGTATTCACTGTATATATGTGAGTTTATTATTATATGCTTGTCATTGCACGTTCCAAAAAACAGTATTCCACCCAATTGAGTCTGAATTCTTCGAAATGGTATCTTTTCATATTGTTGAAACGTTACGTCAGGTGGTTGCAGAGTTGGGTCGTAACGAAAAATACTAATATCATGAGCCCCTGCTGGGCGTTCAAATACGGACATGAACAGGGCTATCAATGGGCTTTCTGTCCAGTCGAGAAGCGGTGTAGGAATGCCAAAGTGCTGAAAAAATGTGAGCATAGATAGTGTTTTATATCCGCCTTCATCGGATATTACGATATGCTCATCTTTCCCTGCTAGGTCGATTATCTTTTTGAAATCTATTTCAAACTGCTGATCATTTAAAAAATAAGATAGGCGTCGCGTTCTTTCAATCGTAGAGACTGTTGCTCCTGTTCTTTCTCTGAATGCAGATGGAACGAGATCCCAGTTCTTATCGCCCTGGCCGCGATATGAAAAGCCTTTGGGGACGAGCAAGCACTCCGATAAGAACTCTTCCACTGAGATATCAGGAGCTTTCGTGTCATCTACTTCATAGAAACATAGAGCCATTATATTATTCCCGCTTGCTTCGATAAATTCCAGCGAACTTCGTCAAGCAAATTCCTTGTTCTGATTAGTAGCTCTGCCTGATCTTGCCTTATATTTTCAGGTATATTTCTCGATCTGCGTGTTTCCTCTGCTTTTTTGATTTCAGACGGAAGGACGCTAAAAATGGTATAGCGAATTCTGGCGCTTAGTGGTCTGAACATTATTCCTGTACCGCGAATTTGAATCTCTAATGCCCTCTCTCTCTCAAGCAAATCCAGTATAAATACAAGAAATGTATAGGCCTCATATGCCATATTGTCCAAATGGTGATCTCCTCTGATCTTATATCTAAAACGAAGAGCCATATTATAAAACGTTAGTGATTGTTGCCATTTTGCAAATAGAATTAAGTCGGTGTAAGCCCTTAGGGCATAATGGTCAATTATGTATTGATCGTAAATGATAAAACCATCCCCTTCTCCAGACCCTTCGTTCAAAGGGGCTGAACCTATTATTGGTCTAATAAGACCTGATAAAACAAAAGATGAAATGCACTCTGAGACTGCTTTGTATTCATATTTCATTTTTAATAAGTAATCACAGAGAGGTTTGATCGAAATGGCTTGAGCATAGTGAACGTCTTTCATTCTTAAGATATCTATATTTTCATGGATATAAAGAAGGCTTACGATTCCTATAAGTGGATTATTTTTAAAATTGTGCTCGTCCCGCAGAACGGCGAAGGGATTTAAAGGATAGCCAGGTAACTGGAGTGTCGATGCGGTGGAAAAATCAAAAATGGCCTCACGCATTCTTCGCTTTAAGTAATCTTTATCTGTGCGCGTAATATTATACACGTTGTGCCGTTCAAAGAATACAAGTCGAGCAATTATTGGACTGGCGAGAGCTTTTACAAGAAAAAGTTTTGATCTGCGGATAGATCTGCCGCAAAATTTTACAATCGTGCTGTTCACTTCCTCCCTTGACTTCGAAAGCCAATCAAATACGGCATTGCTGTAATCATCAAACGAATCCCATCCTACTCCACCAAAATTAGCGCCAGTAAAAAAGTATTTTTTTTCGTTGATTGATTTCCCAAAAAAATAATTTTTCTCACTATCTAAAAATTTTCTTGTCAATTCGATGATATCTGTATCTGCTGTAAACCTCTCGTCCATGTCAATTGTTGCAAAAGGAGATGTTGTAAATATGCCTTGTGAGGCACTAGTAACAATATCGATGCTTTGGGTTCGGCAGCACGTAATTATCCGTACCTTATCGCAGTCCTTAATGCATAGCGTGTGAAAGGCGCTGGCAACGGTTTCTTCTAGTCTTCTAAGCAACAAGAAAAATTCTTTAACAGTTTCGCTTTTTAAGCTGTCTAAGTTGTCTATTATTAAATAAAAGCCGGACGCACCGTCTGTGTTATTCATAAATATTAAAATAGACTCCACAAACTGCTTTGTGGTTGAAGTGCTGACTAGGTTTTCCGTGAATGGGTCATCTGCAAATTTTTTAATCCATTCTTTAAATTCGTTTTTAAGCTCAGGAGGGAGCGATAAGAAAAGCGAATCTCGAAATCTTGTATAAAAAGCTTCCGCAGTGGCTTCTGTGGTTGGTCCCATATCGCTGGCATCAATGTAGCAAAATACCGCTTTGTAACGCTCATAGTTCGTGCTTATCACATAGTGCAGAAGGGTTGTCTTCCCACTACCTTCGCATCCAACAATGTATAAATTTTTAAGTGATAGAATTGCAACGTTAACCTCTTCTTCTAATTTTTTTCTTTTTGTGTAAAATGATTGAGCCATATCTTCTGCTGGAATTGGATACCCATGCCTTTTTACATGTGCATGAAATCTGCTATATATAGATGCATAACGTAATTGATCTATATCAGACAGGAGGCATTGTTGAATAAATTGAATGGCATCAAATTCTTTTGATGGTTGTGATATATCGACTAGATACTGCGCATTTTCTCTCATGACTTTTCCATTCTAATCAGAAGAAATGCGTCCATAAAAACAACAGATAATCGATTGTGCACGTTTTTTATCTCCAGTCAATTATTTTGGCTCTGTTTGTAATTCATATGCGCGACAAGCAGAATGGCTCGGACACGCTGGTTTTCCGGTGTCCAGCAATCCATTGAAAATAAATACGGTATTTCCGGCTCCGCATCCGGCCGTGGTTTCGAGCGCGGCATTGAGCCCAGACGGATCTGCCACGCAGATTTGCAGGGCATGATGGGGCCTATCGGCGCGGGTTTCGTTCCCAGTGGCGAAGGATTTCCCCCTCATCTGGTGTTCGTTTCTGATGCCCGGGTCGTCCCCACGGCTCGATTCTCGGCGCGCCAACAGCGCGGATCAG
>NZ_JBHUIY010000074.1:0-5529 GCF_042683125.1 Phaeospirillum tilakii | reverse complement strand
ATCGCGGCGAGACCGCCCGCCCGGGCCAGACCGGCCGCGCCGACGGCGGCCCCGCCGACCAGCACCGCCGCCCCCGCTGCCGCGCCGACGGTGCCAATCGTGGCCCCGGCGCCGAGCTGGGGCGCGCCTGACACCAACCCGGCGGCAATGCCGGGGCCGAAGATGCCGAGTCCCAACAGCGCCATCGCCGCCAGCACCAGCGACATCGCCTGGGCGACGGTCGGATCGGCTCCGTTGAGGGCGGCGGTGAACTGGTCGAAGAAGCCCGAGCCGATGCCGACGATCAGCGCCAGCACCATCACCTTGACCCCCGACGCGATGACGTTGCCCAGCACCCGCTCGGCCAGAAAGGCGGTCTTGCCCCACAGCGCGAACGGCACCAGCACGAAGCCGGCCAGCGCGGTCAGCTTGAATTCGAGGATGGTGATGAACAGCTGCACCGCCAGGATGAAGAAGGCGAGGATCACCACCAGCCAGGCGAACAGCAGCACGGCGATGGTGAGGAAATGGTCGAAGAAGCTGGTGAAGCCCATCAGGCTGCCGACCTGCTGCAACAGCGGCCACGCCGCCTGATAGCCGATCCCGGCCAGCCGCCCCGGCTTCAGCAAGTCGGCGCTGTCGAGCGCGCCGCCACCGGCCTTCAGCCCGAGCCCGGCGAAGGACCGGAACACCACGTCGGCGAGGTCGGCGAAATGGTTGAGCAGGAAGGCGAACAGGCCGACATAGAGGATCTTGCGCAGCAGCCGGTGCAGGATCTCGCTCTCGGCCTCCATCGACCAGAACAGCCCGGCCAGGGCGATGTCGAGGCCGATCAGGATGGTGGTCAGCGAGGCTACGTCGCCCGACAGCAGGCCGAAACCGCGGTCGATCGCCCGGGTGAAGCTGGTGAGAAAGCCGTCGATCACCGACAGGTCGTCCATCGCCCTGCCCTCCGCCGCCTCAGCGGCCCGAATAGGCGGTCCCCGAGCCGAGGAACCGCGCCGTCGCCGCCTGCCCGGCCGCTTCCGACTGGGCCTTGCGGGCCTGCTCGAGCGCCTCGGCGCGGTACTGCGCCGCCATCAGGGTCTGGATCTGCATCTGCTGCTTGGCGGAGAGCGCGATCAGCTGATTGGCCGCCTGCTGGGCCTGCAGACTCCCGGCCGCGCCCTGGCTGGCATTGACCAGATCGGCCAGGGTCGCGGTGTCGGCCTGGACGTTCTGATTGACCTGGGACTGGATCAGCATGGTCTGGCGATAGGCGCTCATCGCGCTCTGCCAGCGGGTCTTCGCCGCCGCCAGCGACTGGTCGCTGGTCAGCGCCGCACCGTATTGCGACGGGAATTGCCGCTGGAACGCGCTGTCGGTCGCGTCGAGGGTGAAGGCGATGCCATCGGCCTGATTCATCAGCCCGTTGATCCGCGACAGCGCCGTCGTCATCTGCCCCAGCGACGAACTGTCGAGCGATCGCAGATTGCGGTTCATCGTCTCGAGCATCGCCGCCTCGTTCTGCAGCGAGCGGATCTGGTTGTTGATCTGCTCCATCGCCCGCGCCGCCTGCAGGACGTTCTCGGCGAAGTTCGACGCGTCGAACACCGCCCATTGCGCCCGTGCTGGGGCGCCGAGCAACAAGAGCACGGCGACAAAGACATGGGCTCTGCCCATGACCCGCTGGGGCCTGGAGGCCCCAGACCCCCAAAAGGAGTTGGGTCCGGGAAGCTCCGCTTCCCGGTCGGGGTGTGGGGCGGAAGCCCCACCAAACAGACGGAAGGTCATGGGAGGTACTCCCGGATCAGATCGACTGCCCAGGGCAGCCCCTTGGCGGCGAGCCAGGATTCAAGGAACGAGTCCGGCGCGGCCGACAGACGGTCGATCAATTTCTGGTCGTCAGGGGACGAGGCACCGCACAGCGCCAGCGCGACCGGGCCGAGGGCGAGGTCGAACAGCCGGTTGCCGCGCCGCGATTGCAGGTAATAGTGCCGCTTGGGCGTGGCCTGGGCGATCAGCTCGATCTGGCGGTCGTTGAGGCCGAAGCGGGCATAGGCGGCGCGGCTCTGCGGCTCGATCGCCCGGTCGTTGGGCAGGAACAGCCGCTGCGGGCAGGATTCGATGATCGCCGGGGCGATCGTGCTGTCGGCGATGTCGGCCAGCGACTGGGTGGCGAAGATCACCGCGACATTCTTCTTGCGCAGCACCTTCAGCCACTCGCGGATTCGCGCCGCGAACAGCGGATGGTCGAGAAACACCCAGGCCTCGTCGAGGATCAGCAGACTGGGCTTTCCGTCGAACCGTTCCTCCAGGCGATGGAACAGATAGGTCAGCACCGGCAGCACCAGCCCGGGCTGGTGCATCAGCTCCTCGGTCTCGAAGCACTGGACGTCGGCCAATTCCAGCCGATCGTCAGCGGCGTCGAGCAGACGCCCGAACGGACCGTCGAGGGTGTAGGGCAGCAGCGCCGCCTTCAGCGCGTTCGATTGCACCAGCATCGAGAAGCCGGTGAGCGTCCGTTCCTCGGGGGGCGCCGAAGCGAGGCTGGCCAGCGCCGACCACAGCGTTTCCTTGATCTCCGGGGTGACCGTCACCCGCTCATGGGCCAGCAGGCCGGCGATCCACTCGACTGCCCACGACCGCTCCGCCTCGAGGTCGATCCGCCGCAACGGCTGGAACGCCAGCCCGCCACCGGCGCCGAGAGCATGATGGGCCCCGCCCATGGCGAGGGTCGCGGCACGGGCCGAGTTGCCCTTGTCGAACAGGGTTACCCGCGCCCCCGGATAGCGGCGGAACTGCAGCGCCAGCAGAGCGAGCAGCACCGACTTGCCGGCCCCGGTCGGGCCGACGATCAGCAGGTGGCCGACATCGCCGACATGGGTGGAGAGGCGGAACGGGGTGGCCCCCGAAGTCTCGGCGATCAGCAGCGGCGGGCCGTCGAGATGGGCGTTGCGCGCCGGTCCGGCCCACACCGAGGACAGCGGGATCAGATGGGCGAGGTTGAGGGTATGGACCAGCGGCTGGCGGACATTGGCGTAGACGTGGCCGGGCAGCGAACCGAGCCAGGCTTCGACCGCGTTGACGCTCTCGCGGATCACGGTGAAACCGAGTCCGGTGACGACCCGCTCGATGGCGCGCAGTTTCTCGTCGGCGCGCGGACGGTCCAGATCCATCACCGCCAGGGTGGTGGTGAGATGACCGAAGGCGACATGGTCGCCGCCCAGCGCCTGCAGCGCCAGATCGGCATCGGCGACCTTGTTGTCGGCATCGGAATCGACCAGCACCGACGGTTCCTGGGTCAGCACCTCGCGCAGCAGGGCGAGGATCGATTTACGTTTGGCGAACCAGTGCCGCCGCAGCCGGGTCAGATCCTTGGTCGCCCGCACCTTGTCCAAAGCGATGAAGCGGGTGACCCAGCGATAGGGGAAATCGAGATGGTTGAGGGCGTCGAGCAGCCCGGGCCGGGTCATATTGGGGAAGCCCAGGATGGTCAGGATCCGCAGATGGTTTTCGCCCAACCGGGGCTCGAGTCCGCCGGTCAGCGGGGTATCGACCAGCACCGCGTCGAGATAGAGCGGGGTTTCCGGCACCCGGACCGGATGGCGCCGGGTTGAAATCGTGCCGTGCAGGTAGGTCAGGGTCTCGCCATCGTCGAGGCCGCGCGCCTCCGGCATGAAGCCGGCCAGCAGATCGAGTACCCGGTCGGTCTCGGCCTGGAACGCCGCCAGTTCCTGGCGCCAGTCGCGGCCGTCGGCCCTGGTCCGGTCGCGCTCCAGCAACGCCGCCTCGGCCTGGGCGACCGAATCCGGCGGCGGCAGATAGAGCAGGGTCAGGTGATAGACGCTCTCGAAATGGCTGCCGATGCGACCGAGGAAAGCGGCCCGGCGTTCCTGCTCGACCAGCCAGGAGGCGGGATCGGGGAAGGACGAATCGGGATAATCCTGGGCGGGGATCCGCTCGGCCTCGAAGAACAGCGCCCAGCCCGAGCCGAACCGGCGCAACACATTGTTGGCGCGGGCGCAGGTGGCGACCAGTTCGGCCTCGGTGGCGCTGTCGAGATCGGGACCACGGAAGCGGAGGGTGCGCTGGAAGCTGCCGTCCTTGTTGAGCACGATGCCGGGGGCGACCAACGCCGCCCAGGGCAGGTGATCGGCCAGCCGATCGGCACGGCGGCGGTATTCGGCGAGGTTCAGCATGACAGCTCCCCCTTCTGCCGCAGATGCCGGGCCAGCACCGAGGCGAAGTCGGGATCGCGCTTGGCGGCGAACACCGCGACGGAATGGCCGACCAGCCACAGCACGATCCCGGCGCTCCACATCTGCAGGCCGAGACCGAGAGCGGCGGCGACGGTGCCGTTGACGATCGCCAGGGTGCGCGGCGCGCCGCCGAGCAGGATCGGCTCGGTCAGCGCCCGGTGCAGCGGCACCTCGAAGCCGTCGATGCTCATGACACCAGCGCTCCGCCGCCGAAGCTGAAGAAGGACAGGAAGAAGCTCGAGGCGGCGAAGGCGATCGACAGGCCGAACACGATCTGGATCAGCCGGCGGAACCCGCCCGAGGTCTCGCCGAAGGCCAGGGTCAGGCCGGTGGTGATGATGATGATCACCGCGATGATCTTGGCGACCGGCCCCTGGACGGATTCGAGCACCTGCTGCAGCGGCTGCTCCCACGGCATCCCCGCCCCGGCGGCAAAGGCCGAGGTGGAAACCAGCAGGGTGGTGGCGAAGGCGAGAGAACGCATGATGAGTCTCCTCGGTTAGATGTCTCGCGGGCTGCCGCCCGTCCCCACCTGGGGCACGGCCCCAGACCCGGTTTCGGAAAAAGGAAGGGGTTCGGGGAACACGTCCCCGAGCGGGACCGGGCGGTAGCCCGGCCTCTCCCTGACCGCGTAATCGCCGTTGCCGTCGAGCCCGGTGACCTCGGCGATGGTCTCGATCCGGCGGCCGGTGCCGCGCCCGGTGATGAACACCACCAGATCGACCGCCTCGGCGATCAGCCGGCGCGGCACGGTGACCACACCCTCCTGGATCAACTGTTCGAGGCGGTAGAGGGCGGCGCGGGCGGAATTGGCGTGGATCGTGGCGATGCCGCCGGGATGGCCGGTGTTCCAGGCTTTCAGCAGGTCGAGCGCCTCGGCGCCGCGCACCTCGCCGACGATGATCCGGTCGGGCCGCAGCCGCAGCGTCGAGCGGACCAGATCGGCCAGACTCACCACCCCGGCCCGGGTGCGCAGCGCAACGCAATCGGGCGCGGCGCATTGCAGTTCACGGGTGTCCTCGATCAGGATCACCCGCTCGTCGAGTCCGGCCATCTCGGCCAGCAGGGCGTTGGCCAGGGTGGTCTTGCCCGACGAGGTGCCGCCGACCACCAGGATGTTGCGCCGCTCGCGCACCGCACGGCGCAGCGTCTCGGCCTGGAGCGGCAGCATGATCCGGTCGGTGACATAATCGCTGAGGGTGTGGATCCGCACCGCCGGCTTGCGGATCGCGAAGCACGGGCCCAACGCGACCGGCGGCAACAGGCCTTCGAACCGTTCTCCGCTGGCGCCGTCATCGCGAGCGGGCAG
>NZ_JBHUIY010000073.1:0-5531 GCF_042683125.1 Phaeospirillum tilakii | reverse complement strand
CCAAGGACTGGGAAAAATCCATCGCCTCCGCCGAAGCATGGATCAACGTCGCCCATATCCGCCTCACAACCAGGCGTCTCGCAAGGTATTGTTTCAATTCATAGAGTTTCGAGTCGGGCTCTGAGGAAGCGCTCGCCCAATCCCTTGACGGTCGGGGCCTTCCGCGCCTGATCGAGTTCCTGGGCGGGATCGCGGCCAGCCTTGGCCTCTGCGAGAATTTCGTGCGCCCGGATCCGGGCCTGCTCTGGCGTGATGGCGCCGTGGGGGCCGATGGTGATCCGGCGCAGACGCCCTTTCACCCGGCTCATCACCATGTAGACCTTGCGCCCGCTGGGCCAGACCCGCAGGCCGAACCCTTTGAGTTCATCGTCCCAGTGCATCGATTCGGTGCTGCCGGGAGCGATCTGGTCCACCACCCGTTTGGTTAATTTCGCCATCGAACCCCTCCCACCGGCGTCGCCTGTCCTCAACCTGAAGGTCGGGTGCAGGTAACGCATAGGTAACAGTTGAGAGCCGAATTGATGATGGGGAAGGGTATCATGATCGTAGAGCGTATGGAATAATAATGTTTTACATCAGTATATTGTCGCATGTGCGCGTAGGAGGGCGAAGGTCGGTCGGTGGGGTTTTATCAAACTCATAACCTGAAGGTCGTAGGTTCAAATCCTGCCCCCGCAACCACTTTTGTTATAACTCGCTCCAATGCGAGATTTGATCCAACCCCCCGCAGGCTAACCCCTTGCGGGGGTTTCGCTTTGTGCGCCCAGCATGGGCGCGTTCTTGCGGGTGGAAGTCCCGTCGCAAGCTGGTCACAGCGAGCGAAGAGAAGCGCAACTGCGGAAGGGCGACCGACCGTGGGGAGGAAGCGTGGATCGAAGCCGCGGGCCGATGGACAAGAACCGGATACGAGGCGTTGCCGACCAGGGCGAGCGGGCAGAGATCCGCGAAGCTCTTGTGACCAAGGGGGAGCGGCGTAAATCCGGCGGTCGTGCGGTGAAGGAGCGCGTTCTTACCTGGGGAGATCCCGCCTTGCGCCTGAAAGGGCGACGGTGTTGAGCCGGAGCGGGAAGTCAGCAGAGGCCGTAGTAGCCAACGGGCGACCGCTGGCGAAGGGCCGAACGAGAGAGAGTGACTGACGTTCCCCCGAGGATGAGCAAGGCCATGCGTCAGATGCCGGATGCGTCCGGAAGGCAGGAGAGGGCGACGGGTGAAGCCTGTCGGGGCTCTCGTCTTGACGAAGCCGAGCCCCCGCCTCGGGCACCGAACGACACAGGCGCAGGACTGCTTTCGGCGGTTCTGGCGCGAGGGAACCTTCAGCGGGCCTGGAAGCAGGTGCGAGCCAACAAGGGCGCGGCGGGAGTGGGCGCCCGGCGTGGATGCCCACGGTCTACTCGTGTAAATTGACGTGAGCGTAGCGAAAGGGCGCAGGGGGATGGCCAAGATCATCAGGAAACATCCGGAAACCGGGGAAGTTTTCCGTCCTCATCGATTCCGGGATGGCCTGTACCGAGTCGCGGACCCGGCCCTCGGCAGCAAGAAGCACCATGCCGAGAACCAGATCCCGGCCGCCGAGCAGGAGATCGCTGGATATGTCCGGCGCGGCTTCCTCCTACGCATGCGGGGCGAACTGAACGGCCAGGTCAACCTGGTCCGGCCCGAGGAGATCGAGATCATCGGGGACAGCCGGGTAGCGGCACCGATGGCCCCCGGTGAACCGCCGAAGGTCGAGTCTGCGTCGATGCCTCCGGCACCTGTTCCAGCCCCGCTTGCCATCTCGCCCGGCGGGATGCTGCCGCTCCACGGTCGCATCACCTGTGCGGACTGCTTCCCCGACCGACGCGCTCAATGGGGGGAGACGACGCTGGAACGCGCCGGATGGCGGCTGACCAACAATCCCATGGCCTGGGGCGGCCAGCGGCCTGAGATCCTGGTGCTCGGCTTCTCGAAGGGGGCGACGCAGGACGCCGCCATCTTGACCAAGCGCCATGAGGACGTGGCCTTCGCCCGGGGCCGGAAGGCTCTCGGACGAATCCTCGACACCCTTGGCCTTTTCTTGGCTGGGCGGTCGATCGACGACCTGATCGCTGCGCCCGACGGCCCGATGGCGTTCGGATCGCTGATCCGTTGCTCGGTGGCCAAGTCCGACGGCAAAGGCGGCTGGTTCCAGAGCGGTGGCGATATCCTAGGGTCTTGCCTCGCCGATCAATCCTTCGGCGACATCATCACCAACTGCATCCGCCGCCACTTGGCGAACCTACCCGACTCCCTGAAGCTGGTGGTGATGCTCGGTAACGGCGCCGGATATATCGACGGCTGTCGGCGGGCGATTGCCAGCGTGCGACCAGGGATCAGGTCGGTGAATGACGTGGCCTACGGCGACGACCAGGTGATGTTCGTCCACACCATCCACTTCGCCGCGCAGGGGCGCTTGGTGCCGGAATGGTGCGAGGCCACCGAGGGCACGCAAGCCCAGAAGCGGAAGCTAGCGCAGCATGCCATCTCCGGGTGGGGCGCCCAGCCTTGAGGTTCTCGCAACTCTATGTGAACGGCGAAGACCGCACGACCGAACTCAATGAGATTGCCCGGATCATCCGCTTGGAGGAGTTTGTGCCTGGGCGCTACAGCGCCCTGCTGCTCATCCAGTTGGCGACGTCCTATCTGTCCGGCGGGCTGAACTACCACAAGGTCATGCGCGAGATCGACGCGCTGGAGCGCGGCCAGCCGACAACCACGAAGTCGCCGACCATGTTCAAAGGCCCCCTTCTTGGCGGGCTGTGGCACAAGCACTATTTCGCCGACGGCGTGGGCGCCATGATCAAGAACCTGATCAACGGCATGAACCGGAACGGCTTACCGTGGATCGAGGAGCGTGCCCGTCAGGTCACCGAGTCCGGCGAGGATTATTACCTGACCGAGGAAGATGCCGCCCGGATCGCCCACGATGCCGTCATCGGCAATTGGGAACGGCGGTCGGCCGGGCGCCAGTTCACGGGCGAGTGGATCATCTACGCCCAATACGAGGGCCGGAACCATTACCTGTGTCTCGCCAACCACCGAGACGGTGATGACCGGATTAGGGCGCAGATCGACGAGATCTGCGTCGCTGAATTTCCGTTCTTGGTGGACATATTGGCGGCGAACTAATCCTCGATGTTCTATCCGTTTGCCCTGATCTTTGGCGGTGGCAGTTCCTTTGCCTTTCGGGACGGTTAGAGGGTGGCGCTCCGGCCAAGGAGACGCAGTTCATGCAGCGGAAACGGCTTGCGTGTGTCATCGCTGAATTGTGCATGGACCTGGCGCAGCCGGTGGGTCAGCAGCGCGAGAGATTGGAAATCATCATCGGGCTGGCAGAAGACGACGCAGATCTCATCCAGCTGCATTAGCTGCCGCACGGCGTCATCCCGGCGCACGTTGCTGTCCTCGGGCAGATGCCGTGAGATGACGGAATTTCCCTTCACCGTCTTCGCCGACCGGGGCGCAACCTTCAGAGCGTAGAAGGTCCGCTCGGCGCCTTCCCAGGCGAAGAAACCAGAGACGTCCTTGTTCTCTCCCTCATGATAGTGCGTGGGCTGCTTCTTTGGATCCGGGCTGACCCTGATGATACGGGTGTTGGGCAGCTTGCTCGGGGTGAAGGTTTGATTGGTGACCGGCAGGTGGTCGAAGATCAGCTTGCCGTTCTGCAGTCCCGGCCACTTGTGGGCGATGGTCTCCGCCTCGGCGATCACGGCGCAGGCACCGTGGCTATCGATCTGCTCCAACACATTGGCGAAGAAGGCCCCGTACTTCTGCTCGGTCTCGTCGTCGCGGGAGCGGCCGAACTTGCCGTAATTTCCTGACAGGATGCGAAGACCGGCCTCGGCATACGGGATCCATTCCGGTTCGCCGTTCTCGGTAGGCACTGCACATTCGAGCGCCCCTTGGCGGACGCGGGCAGCCAGAGGGAAGGCATGGCTGGCCCGGGTGCCACCGCCCACGATCTCCTTGTTCAACTGGATCACCGTGATCGCGGCTGGGGCGTAGCCGAGTGTTTCGTCATTGGTCGGCACCACGCCGAGCATGCGGACGCAATCCCGCACCGCCATCCGATACTTGTCCGCCGCCTGCTCGGCATCGACCAAGACCACCTGGGGGAGGATGCGGTGGCGAGCGAGTTCCCGCTTGGCCATCGCGTAGGGATCCGTCCAGGTGTCCTCCTTCAGTTCCGCATTCATCTCCAGGATCGAGCACGCCACGGCGGCGCCATTGCCACGGACTTGCCTTACGTGGTCGGCCATGGCCTCTTCGACCGTGCGATTCCGTTCCTCTTGCTTGACCCGCCGCACCAGGGAAATTTGGGCGGTGGTGCGCCCGATCTTCTCCTCCTCGGTGACTTCGACCTTGGGCAACCTCAAGCTCAGCGGACCGGCGGAGGAAGAAATCACGCTGATGGACAACTGCTCGTCGGCCCAGCGGAACGTCACGCCCTCTCGTCCGGTCGGCTCGCCGAAGAACTTGATGATTTCCTCGACGACGGCGGTCGGCGTGCCGTCCAGTTGATGAAAAACGAAGAGGTCCAAGTGGTTGTCGGGATTGCCGAGGCGAGCAAGCGCCTTCGCCAACGCCTTGCGGCGGTCGCCATGCTCGCCCTTGTCTCCGAAGGGCTTCTCGACGCCCAGGCTACGCCTCAGCCGGGCCAAGGCGCCGACGCGCTGGAACCCAGCCTCGGCGAAGGCGCCATCGAGCGAATTGGCGATGTCCATTCGATCGAACCAGCCGACGCCGCTTCCGCCTGGGAGATAACGGTCGCCGTGGACATTGCCGAGGCGGGGTAAGGCCCATAGCCCCTGATCGTTGGCGACCGGCGAGACGACATCGCCGCCGTCGACCTTGTTGCTCCCGGACAGGCGGCGGACCAGATCGAGGACTCGTTCATCTTCCTTGTGGTTCCAATAGGCCACGATAGAGCGTTCGGGTTTGGTCTTGTTCTGCCTCGGCCGGAATTCGAAGGACGAATGCTGATACAAGGGCACCACATCATCATCACCCATCTGACCGGGTATGAAGACGTCCATGCGCCGGGTCGGATCTGAATTGGTTGACCAGCGGCTGATCGTGCCCCAGTTCCGGATAGACGGCCGGGCCAAGATGTGGATGCCGGGGCGTTCGGGGAACGTCGCGGCCGAGACGGTGATAACCTCAGACCAGAA
Organism: Phaeospirillum tilakii; assembly: GCF_042683125.1. Lineage (NCBI taxonomy): Bacteria > Pseudomonadati > Pseudomonadota > Alphaproteobacteria > Rhodospirillales > Rhodospirillaceae > Phaeospirillum > Phaeospirillum tilakii. The sequence continues at coordinate 345 of NZ_JBHUIY010000073.1, read as the reverse complement.
GCAGTCGGGTTTGTTGGGGGCGCGCTTAGGTGGGAACGCGACCAATTCGAGGCCGTCGAACGGTGAGGCCTGTGCCGTCTCCAAGACCAGCAGCTTGGTTTCGCCCGACCGGAAGGTTATGCGCTTCCCTGCCAACGCCCGGGCGGCATGGGCGGTCAGGGTGTCATACAGCATGCCGTCCTCAGGGACGGCACAGGCGCCGGGATGTTCCTTCAGTTTAGAGCGCGTTGACATTCATTTGGTCCAGATGAATGCGCTGACGAGGCTGAGGAAGGACAAGAAGGCCCTTGGCGTCTGGTCGTAGCGGGTGGCAATGCGCCTGAAGTGCTTGATCTTGAGGAAGAA
>NZ_JBHUIY010000072.1:0-5612 GCF_042683125.1 Phaeospirillum tilakii | reverse complement strand
AAACCCCCTTTGATTTTATTGATAAAAACAGGGGAGGTCCGGAGGCGCCAGCCTCCGGGCGGGGTGCGGGGCGGCAGCCCCGCCCTCTTTTTTTGCTCAGAACGTGTCCGGCGCCGGAGCGATCTCGCGCGCCCCCTGCGGGGTGATCTCGCGGATGGCGAGGCCTCGCTCGGCCAGCCCGGCCGGAGTCAGCCGGAACAATCCCCCCGCCCCCAGGAAGCCAACCGGCGATTGCAGCGCCGCCGGGCTGTAATCGCCCTTGCCCTGGCGGGCCAGCAGGGCGGCCAGCGCGGTGGAATCATAGGCGATGCCGGCCAGCAGCGCCGGCACGTTGGCCGGCATCGGCCCGAACGCCTTGACGTAACGCTGTTCGAACGCCTCGTGCGACGCCGCCGGCGGGGCGGGATACCAGCCGCCGGCCAGCGACGGCTCGGCGCGCAGGCGGATATCGTCCCACAGCAGGGTGCCGAGCAGGCGCGGCGCGGCCCCGGCGCCGAACTCGCTGGTGACCAGACCGGCGAGGCTGCGCAGGCGCGGCCCGTCATCGGCGATCAGCACCGCGTCGATCGGCCGCTGGGCGGTGCGGGCGGCGGCGAGCCGGCGCACCGCGCTGGCGAAATCGGGCTGGGCCGGATCGTAATATTCGACCGCGACCAGATCGGCGCCCTGGGCGGCGGCGGCCTCGCGGGCGGATTCGGCGACGGCGCGGCCGTAATCGTCGGCGCGGGCCAGCACCGCGACGTGCCAGCGGCCCTGGCTGCGGGCGAAGCCGATCACCCGGGCCACCTGCGGCCCCGGCAGATAGCCGAGCGCATAGATGCCGCCCCCGGCGATGGTGCGGTCGGTCGAGAAGGCCAGCACCGGCAGGCGGTGCTCCTGGGCCTGCGGCGTCACCGCCTTGACCTCGAAGCTGAACACCGGGCCGAGCACGATGTCGGCCTCCTGGCTCAGCGCCTGGGCCATCGCCTGGGCGGCGCCCTCGGCGGTGCCCCGGGTGTCGAGCGGCAGCAGGCGGAAGCGGGAATCCGCGATCTCGAACAAGGCGAGCTGGGCGGCGTTGGCCAGGGCCTGTCCCACCGCCGCCTGCGGTCCCGACAGCGGCACCAGCAGGGCGGCGCGGGTCTCGGTCTTCGCCACCGGGCGGGGGGCGACAACGACCGGCTCCGGCACCGGGAGCGGCGGCGGCGGGGGCAGCGGGGCGGTGGTCGGCCGGGCCGGAACTTGCGGCGGTTCGACCGTGGCGGCGGTTGCGGGCTTGGTTCCCTGGCTCCAAGGTGCTACCTCTGCCACCTGTTGACAGCCCGACAGCACCAGGATAGCGGCAAGCCATGACAAGGCAGCGACACGGCGCCACCGAAACGCGGACTGGCGCAAGGCAACCCTCCCTGGACGGGGCGGAGGACGACGGCGCCCCCGCCGAGACGTTGGGCGAAGGTAGCCCGCGGGGACGGGGAAGTAAACCGGCGGCCGGGCTGTATCTGGTCGCCACCCCGATCGGCAATCTGGGCGACATCACCCTGCGCGCCCTCGACGTGCTGGCCGGCGCCGACCTGATCGCCTGCGAGGACACCCGGGTCACCGGCAAGCTGCTGCGCCTGCTCGGGCTCGACGGCAGCCTGACCCCCTACCACGACCACAATGCCGATCAGGCCCGCCCCGCCTTGCTGGCCCGGCTGGAGCAGGGCGCGGTGGTGGCGCTGGTGTCCGACGCCGGCACCCCGCTGGTGTCCGATCCCGGCTACCGGCTGGTGCGCGACTGCGTCGAGCGCGGTATCCGCGTCACCGCGCTGCCGGGGGCCTCGGCGGTGCTGACCGCGCTGCAATTGTCGGCGCTGCCGGTCGAACGCTTCCTGTTCGCCGGCTTTCTGCCGCCGCGCGGGGCCAAACGCCGCGCCGCCTTGCAGGATCTGGCCGCCGCTCCCGCCTCGCTGGTGATCTACGAGGCGCCGCACCGCGCCGCCGAGACCCTGGCCGACATGGCGGTGGTGCTGGGCGACCGCGAGGCGGCGCTGGCGCGCGAACTGACCAAGCTGCATGAGGAGGTGGCGCGCGGCCGCCTGTCCGAACTGGCCGCCCGCTTCGCCGCGACGCCGCCGCGCGGCGAGGTGGTGATCGTGGTCGCTCCGCCCGGCGCGGCCCCGGCCGCCGGCGCCGAGGATCTCGAAACCCGCCTGCGCCGCGAGGTCGAGGCCGGCGCCAGCCTGAAGGACGCCGCCGCCCTGGTCGCGGCCGAGACCGGCCACCCCCGGCGCGAGGTCTACGCCCTGGCGCTGCGCCTGTTCCGCACCGCGCCCTCGTGACCGTCGCGCGCGTCGCGGCGGCGCGGCGCGGCCGGCGCGGCGAGACCCTGGCGCTGTGGTGGCTGCGGCTCAAGGGCTACCGGCTGGTCGCCCGCAACGTCACCTTCGGCCGGGGCTCGGGGGCGGGCGAACTCGATCTGGTGATGCGGCGCGGCCGGCTGCTGGCCTTCGTCGAGGTCAAGACCCGGCCGACCCTGGCCGAGGCCGCCGCCGCCCTGACTCCGGCCCAGCGCCGACGGATCGAACGCGCCGCCGCCGCCTTCGTCGCCCGCCGGCCCGATGGTGCCGGGTGGGCCTTGCGCTTCGATCTGATCCTGCTGGCCCCCGGCCATCTGCCCCGTCACCTGCCCGACGCCTGGAGGCCGGAAAGTTAAGGCGGGCTGCCGCCCGCCGGCCCGCTTGGGGCGCAAAGCTCCCCAAACCCCTCACTGCTTTATTGATTTTCGGTCCTCCGGTTCCCCCTTCATTACGGAACTGCGGGGACGGAGAGGGCGGGCCTCGCTCGGCCATCCCCGTGTCGGCTCGGGGCAAGGCGCCAAACGGCTCCGATGATGCGCGGATCAAGTCCGCGCATGACGGAAAAGGAGCAAAGAAAAAATGAGGGGCTCGGGGAGCTTCGCTCCCCGAGCGGGTGCGGGCGGCAGCCCGCTTGCGTTACAACGCGTTGACCTCGCCGAGGAAGCCTTCGACCCGTTGTCCGAGATGGGTAGCGGCCTGTTCGAGGTCGCCGGCGACCTCGAACATGGTGGTGGCCATTTCGCCGGTGTGCTGGGCCGAGGCCGAGACGTCGGTGATGTTGCGGGTGACCAGTTGGTTGCCGTCGGCGGCCTGGCTGACGTTGCGGACGATTTCCTGGGTGGCGGCGTTCTGCTGTTCGACCGCGGCGGCGATCGAGCCGACCACCTCGTCGACCCGGCCGATCGCCCCCGACACCGTCTTGATCGCCGCCACCGCGTCGGTGATCGAGCTCTGGATGGTGCTGATCTGTTCGGCGATCTCGCTGGTGGCCTTGCCGGTCTGGTTGGCCAGTCCCTTGACCTCGTTGGCGACCACGGCGAAGCCCTTGCCGGCATCGCCGGCCCGGGCCGCCTCGATGGTGGCATTGAGGGCCAGCAGGTTGGTTTGCGCCGCAATGTCGCCGATCAGGGTGACGATCTCGCCGATGGTGCGGGCGGCGGCCGACAGCCCCTCGATGGTGTGGTCGGCGGTGCGCATCCCCTCGACCACCTCCTGGGTCAGCTGGGTGGTGTCCTGGACGCGGCGGCTGATCTCCATCGTGGTGCAGCCCAGTTCCTCGGCGGCGCTGGCGACGGTCTGGATGTTGCTGGAGGCCTCCTCGGCGGCGGTGGCGACCGCCGCGCTCTGGCGCCGGGTCTGGTCGGCGGCCTGGTGGAGGTCGGTCGAGGTGGTGTGGACGTTGCGCACCGTGGTGCCGAGCTGGTCGAGCACCTGACGGATCATCCCGTCGAAATCGGCGGTCAGCCGTTCGCGCTGGTGGCTCCGGGCCAAAGCGCGCTGCTGCTCGGCCCGCGCCTCTTCCTCCAGCCGTTCGGCCTGGATCATGCTTTCCTTGAACACCTTGACCGAACGGGCCATCGCCGCGATCTCGTCGCCGCCGTCGGCGAACGGCACCGCCACCGTCTTGTCCCCCGCCGCCAGCGCCAGCATCACCTCGGTGATGCCCTGCACCGGGCGGACGATCGAGCGGATGATGAAGAACGCCAGCAGGATGAAGCCGAGCCCGGAGGCCAGCCCCAGCGTCACCACCGCCGTCACCACCCGGGCGCGGGCGGCGGCGGCCTCGGCCGCCACGGTGCGGTTGCGTTCCTCGGTGAAGGTGCGGATCCGGTCGAAGGCCGGGGCGATGCCGGCATAGAGCGCCGCCAGCCGCCCGACCGAGTCGCGCGCCGCCTGATCGGCCCGGATCATCCCCACCACCCCGGCGAGATAGGCGTCGCTGAGGCGGGCCAGTTCGGCGCGGGCCGGGGGTTCCAGCGTGGCGCGCTCCAGTCGGGCGCGAAAGGCCTGATGCTCGGCCTCGATCTTGGCCTGGAGGTCGGGATAGCCCCGCAGCAGGTAATCCTTCTCGAACCGCCGCATCATCAGCATGTGGACCAGCAGGTCGCGGTCGCCGGCATCGCGCACCACCGCCTCGACCGCATGCACCGCCTTGCGCAATTCGCCCTGCAGGCCGCTTTTTTCGTCGAGCCCGGCGCTGACCTGGGCCTCGACCATCGCGTCGAAGGCGGTGCGGTACTGCGTCATCCCGGTGCCGACCTGATCGAGCAGCTCGCGGATCGGGGCCGCCTCGGGCCGGGCGGCCAGGGCGGCGGCGCGGGCCTGGGCCGCCTCGATGTCACGGCGGACCTGATCGACATATTTGACGTCGCGGCGGAGCAGGAAATCCTTCTCGCCGCGCCGGATGGTCAGATTGGCGATTTCCAGCGCGTCGCCGCCCTGGCTGATCGCGCGGTTGGCGGCGGTTTCCGCCTCGATGGCGGCCAGGGTGGACAGGGTCCAGGCGAGAACACCGCCCATCGCGGCGAGGGCGATCACCCCCGCGAGGGCGAGGGCGAGAATCCGCCCGCGAACGGTCAGAGTTGGCATCAGGGTCTCTCCCCGGCCAGAAGGCATGGGTGGGGGCGGGCGGATATGACTGGCTATATTTAGGTATGGGACTGTATAGACACAAGGGCATAGTGTCAATCCCGGAGGTAGTGAATCGTCGCGAGTCTTCCGCGCCCAGGCTGCCATCGCCGTTGCGGCGAGAGGCGCCTGATTTCAAGTTAGCCGCCAAAAAAGTTAGCGGGCGGTTACTTCTGCCTTCGCGGCGGGCTGATTCCGGCGCGGTCGCCTGGATGTTTGATCAGGCGCGGTCGCTTGTGTATCCGATCAGGCGCGGTCGCGCCGGCGGCGGATCAGGACATACAGCGCGCCGTCGCCGCCATGATGGGCGCGGGCGTGACAGAAGCCGAGGATCCGTTCCCTGAGCGGGCTCTGGTTGAGCCAGCGCGGCACCTGCCGGCGCAGCACCCCATCGCCGTGGGCGCCCTTGCCGGTGACCACCAGCAGCATCCGCCGCCCGGCGGCCCAGGCCCGTTCGATCGCACCGTCAAGCGCGGCGTGGGCGGCGTCCTGGGTCATGCCGTGCAGGTCGAGCGCGCCGTCGATCGCCATCTCGCCGCGTTTCAGCCGTTCGGCGCTGCGGCGGTCGAGCCCGGGGGTGTGGCCGTGCCCCAGCGTCGGCAGGCCGGCGGCGGGGCGGCGGGGGGCGGGGGCGCCGGCCGAGGGGCGGCGCGGCGGCTCGCCCGG
>NZ_JBHUIY010000071.1:0-6185 GCF_042683125.1 Phaeospirillum tilakii | reverse complement strand
GGCCGCCCCCGCCGCGCCCGGCGGTCTCGCCGCCACCCAGCCCCCGGCCGCGCCGGCGGCGCTGGCCCCGGCCGGCGCCGATCCGGTTCAGGCCCGCCTCGACGCGCTGACCCACAGCCGCCGCATCAGCATCGAGACCCCGTCGCTGCACGGCTCGATCGCGCTGACCGGCGGGCGGATCGACGATCTGACCCTGGTCAAGTACCGCGAGACCCCCGATCCCAACAGCCCCGAGATCACCCTGCTGTCGCCGGCCGGCGCGGCCCAGCCCTACTGGGCCGAGTTCGGCTTCGTGCCGACCGACCAGAGCGTGCGGGTGCCCGGCCCCGACACGGTGTGGAGCGCCGAATCCTCCGGCCCGCTCGCGCCCGACCATCCGGTGGTGCTGAGCTGGGACAATGGCGAGGGGCTGCGCTTCGTCCGCACCTTCACCATCGACGAGCATTACCTGTTCCAGGTGTCGCAGCGGGTCGAGAATTACGGCACCCGCACCGTCGCGCTGCATCCGTTCGCGCTGCTGGCCCGCACCGGCACGCCGCACACCGAGGACATGTACATCCTGCATGAGGGCCCGCTCGGCGTGTTCGACGGCACCCTCAAGGAACTGAAATACGCCGACCTCAAGAAGGAAGGCACCGCCACCCATCCCTCGACCGGGGGCTGGGCCGGTATCACCGACAAATACTGGCTGGCGGCGCTGGCGCCGGCCGAGCGCGATCCGGTCACCGCCCGCTTCGTCCACCAGCGCATCGACAATGCCGACCGCTATCAGGTCGATTACCTCGGCGGCGCCCGCAGCGTCGCGCCGGGGGCCTCGCTCGAATCCGGCTATCGCCTGTTCGCCGGGGCCAAGCAGGTCGGCCTGCTCGATTCCTATGCCGACAAGTACCAGATCGACCGCTTCGACCTCGCGATCGATTTCGGCTGGTTCTACTTCCTGACCAAGCCGTTCTTCTATCTGCTCAAGCTGCTGCATTCGGCGCTCGGCAACATGGGGCTCGCCATCCTGGCGATGACGGTGATCCTCAAGCTGGCGATGTTCCCGCTCGCCAACAAGTCCTATGTGTCGATGAGCAAGATGAAGAAGCTCCAGCCGGCGGTGAAGGCGCTTCAGGATCGCTTCGGCGAAGACAAGATGCGCCTCCAGCAGGAGATGATGATTCTCTACAAGAAGGAGAAGGTCAATCCGCTGTCCGGCTGCCTGCCGGTGCTGGTGCAGATCCCGGTGTTCTTCGCCCTCTACAAGGTGCTGTTCGTCACCATCGAGATGCGGCACGCGCCGTTCTATGGCTGGATCCATGATCTGTCGGTGGCCGATCCGACCAACCTGTTCACCCTGTTCGGGCTGGTCCCGTGGGCGCCGCCGCACTTCCTCCATCTGGGGGCGTGGCCGCTGATCATGGGCGTGACGATGTACTTCCAGCAGAAGCTCAACCCGCAGCCGCCGGATCCGGTCCAGGCCAAGGTGCTGGGCATCCTGCCGGTGCTGTTCACCTTCCTGCTCGCCAACTTCTCCTCGGGGCTGGTGATCTACTGGGCCTGGAACAACGCCCTGTCGATCCTCCAGCAGTGGATGATCATGCGCCGGCTGGGGGTCAAGCCCTGAGCGGGGACCTCCCCGCCGCCGGTCCCGATGCCGCCGCCCTCGAGGCGGCGGCGCGGGTCGAGGCCGGCCGGCTGCTGTTCGCCCGCGAATGCCGTTTCCTGCGCGGCGTGGTCGCCCTCGACGGCCTGCCGCCGGCCGATCTGCCGGAACTGGCCTTTTCCGGCCGGTCCAATGTCGGCAAGTCGAGCATCATCAACGCCCTGACCGGCCGCAACGGGCTGGCCCGCACCTCCAACACTCCGGGGCGGACCCAGGAACTCAATTATTTCGACCTGGGCGGCCGGCTGGTGCTGGTCGATCTGCCCGGCTACGGCTTCGCCAGCGCGCCGAAGACCGAGGTGGCGCGCTGGACCCGGCTGGTCGAATCCTTCCTGCGCGGCCGCTCGGTGCTGCGCCGGGTGGTGGTGCTGGTCGATTCGCGCCACGGCCTCAAGGACAGCGACCGCGACATGATGTCGATGCTCGACCGGGCCGCGGTGGTCTATCAGGTGGTGCTGACCAAGGCCGACAAGATCACCCCGGCCGCGCTCGAGGCGACGCGGGAGCGGGTGCTGGCCGAGATCGCCAAGCGCGGCGCGGCCCATCCCTGCGTCATCGCCACCTCTTCCCAGACCGGTCTCGGTCTCGCCGACCTGCGGGCCGAACTGGCCACCCTCGCCCGCGGAGAGTCTGCGACATGATCTGTGACGATACCCCCGACGTGCTGCGCGACCGTCAGGCCTGGCTCGATCGCGCCACCACCCTGTCCGAGGCGCTGCCCTTCATGCGGCTGTTCTCGGAACAGAGCGTGGTGATCAAGTTCGGCGGCCACGCGATGGAATCCGACGACCTGTCCCGGCTGTTCGCCGGCGACGTCGTGCTGCTGCGTCAGGTCGGGGTCAATCCGATCGTGGTCCATGGCGGCGGGCCGCAGATCGACCAGATGCTGAAGCGGCTCAACATCGTCACCCCCCGGGTTGACGGGCTGCGCTTCACCGACGACGCCACCATCGAGGTGGTGGAAATGATCCTGTCGGGCAAGATCAACAAGCAGATCGTCTCGGCGATCAACGAGGCCGGCGGCTTCGCCATCGGCCTGTCGGGCAAGGACGGCCACCTGATCCGCGCCCGCCGGCTGCGCCGCACCCACAAGGACCCGGATTCCAACATCGAGCGGGTGCTCGATCTCGGCTATGTCGGCGAGCCGGCCGAGATCAATCCGCACGTGCTGACCTTCTTCCGCGAGTCCGACATCATCCCGGTGATCGCCCCGGTCGGGATCGGTCCGGCGGGCGAGACCTACAACATCAACGCCGACACCGCCGCCGGCGCCATCGCCTCGGCCGCCGAGGCCCGCCGCCTGCTGATGCTGACCGACGTGCCCGGCGTGCTCGACAAATCGGGCAACCTGATCGCCGAGATGACCGCCTCGCAGGCGCGGGCGGCGATCGCCGACGGCACCGTTTCCGGCGGGATGATCCCCAAGGTCGAGACCTGCCTCGAGGCGGTGGCCAAGGGGGTGGATGCCGCCGTGATCCTCGACGGCCGCATTCCCCATGCCGTTCTGCTCGAGCTGTTTACCCCGCACGGGGTCGGGACTCTGATCAAGGCCGATTGATCTGTGCCGGCGTGTGACATTCTTTTGTCATAAAGTCATCGTATAAGTCAGGCGCCGGCACCCTCCTCCCATCAGGGCAGTTCTCTGCCACCCTTTACTTGCCACCCGCTATCCAAAAGGTTGTTCGCTGCACTGCCTCCACTTAGAGATAGTGTGGTGGCATCTTATTGTGATGGTTTTTCTCTCATTCCTTGCGGCCTTCCCTCTTGCGTTTCGTCTACACTGAGGCAAGTATCTGCCCCTAAATTGTATCGAGGGGATCATGCCGAGAAAAAAGGCAAATCGTGGAAGAACCCCGTCCGGCGCACCCAACCCGATCGACGTTCATGTCGGGGCTCGGATGCGTCTGCGGCGGACCCTGCTGGGGCTCAGCCAGGAAAAACTGGGGGAATTGATCGGCCTGACGTTTCAGCAGGTGCAGAAATATGAGCGCGGGGCCAACCGCGTTAGTTGTTCCCGGCTGTTTGATCTGTCGCGGGCCCTCGAGGTACCGATCTCTTACTTTTTCGAGGACATGACCGACGAGGTCAAGAATCTGAGCCCGGTGCAGATGGGGCGGGACCTGTCGCAGGACGAGATGCCGTCCAACGAAGCCGATCCCCGGCTGCGGCGCGAAACACTCGAACTGGTGCGCAATTACTACAGCATCAGTGATCCCGACGTCCGGCGGCGGATCTATGATCTGGCCAAGGCGTTGAGCGAACGCAGTCCCGACTGACCAGACGGAGCGAGGAACTGGAGCCCCCAGGGTCAGGCCTTCCGGTTCCTCCCGCTCCCGACGCCGTGGCCGCCGCCGCCGCGTCCCCCGTTTCCCTTAAATGCAGTAATCGTCCCCGGCGGCAGGTCGCGGCATCCGCGGCCGGAACTGGCCGCCCAGCAGCGGCGCGAGGCGACCGAGATCGCCCAGCACGTCGAGCACCACCGTCTCGGCCCCGCCCCCCAGCAACGCCCCCTGGCCCCCTTCCGCGCGTCGCAGTTCGAGCCCGAGCCGGCCGATCTGATCGATCGCCGCCTGCGCGTCCGCCTCGGCGGCGGGGTAGGTGATCATGTAGGGAATCGTCAGCGTTTCCAGCAGGATCGCCGCGTCGATGGCGTAGCCCGGCCCGCGCGGATCGTCGGGCGGCGGGTCGATGAAGACGAAATCCGGCCGGCGCGGCAGCGCCACCCGCGCCCGCAGGAAGCGGAACCAGTCGTGGCTCCACAGCCGGACCCAGCCGCCCTCGCGGTGGCCCTGGGCCAGGGCGATCTGGGCCGGGTCGATGTCGTTGACGTCGATTTCCGCCGCCAGCCCGATCCGCTCCAGCACCCGCCCGGCCAGCACCCACGAGCCGGGATGGCCCGCGCCCTGGTCGAGCGCGGCATGCAGCGCGTCCACCCCGAACGAATCTCGCGCCGCCAGCACCGCCGCCAGCCCGTCCGGCGGGGCGAGCCGGCCGCCGCCGGCATGGGTGTCGGCGAAGCAGAACGGGATGTCCGCCGCCTCGGCGTCGCCGGCGCTGCCCCGCCGCGCCGCCGCCGCCCGTGCCAGCGCCGCCGCCAGCAGAAACTGTACCCACAGGACCCCGGGTCCGTCGTCCCTCACCATCGGCCGTTCCGTCTTGCTGCCCGAAGCGGCGAGTAAAGCACGGAACCCCGGCCGCGGCATCCCCCCTGTGGCCGGCGCGGCTTGACGCTATTGGGCTTTCGCCCAAACCCAACCGGGGCGATGCCCCGGACCCCCTTTTTTCGAAAAGAAGGGGGTTTGGGGCCTCGCCCCAAGCGGGCGCGGGCGGCAGCCCGCTGGCGCAAGCCACGGCGCGGGGACGATCGTCGGGCTTGCGGATCGATACGGTTTCGATATAACGTCATTTCGTACTATCGAAACTGTATCGGAGAGACCTAATGCGACTGTTCGCCCGTCTGCGTGCCGCCGGAGGGCGGCATCGTCATGGTTTTCATCATCATCGCCACGGCGGCGGATGTGGTCTGGGGAAGGCGGTCGCCGCCTCGCCGGAACAACGGCCCGGCCCGGTGCGGCTGTATGCCTGCGTCGGCAAGCATTGCCCCGACGGCCGCCGGGTGCTGGACGCCCTGCGCGTCGCGGCGGCGGAAAGCGGGGTGGCGGTGGCGCCCTGCGGCTGCCTGGATCTGTGCGAGCAGGGGCCGGTGGTGATCGCCCTGCCGGCCGAGGCCCCGCCGCCCCGGCGCGGCGCGACCGGTCCGGCGCCGCTCGCCACCCATCTCCGGGTCAGCCCGGCCGACGCGGCGCGGATCGTCGCGACCTTTGACCGCCACGAAAAATAGGAGACCGACGATGTTCGGATGGAACAAGGAACGCCGCGCCGCGCGGGGCGACGACTGGACCGGCGGCCCCGGCCGCTGGGGCCGGGGGCTGCTTGAGCATCTGCACCCCCATCACCATGGCGGGCGCGGCCGGCTTGGCCGGCTGTTCGCCCATGGCGACCTGCATCTGGTGGTGCTGCACCTGATCGCCGAGAAGCCGCGCCACGGCTACGAGCTGATCAAGGCGATCGAGGCGATGGCCGGCGGCGGCTATACCCCGAGCCCGGGCACGATCTATCCGGCGCTGACCATGCTGGAGGACCAGGGCCATGTCGCGGCCGAGGCCGGCGACGGCAACCGCAAGCTCTACCGCATCACCCCGGAGGGCGAGGCCTATCTCGCCGTCAATCGCGGCGCGGTGGCGATGCTGCTGGAGCGGATGGCGGCGGCGGGGGCGGCCCGGCCGGAAGGGGCGGCGCCGCCGATCCGCCGCGCGGTGGAGAATCTCAAGCTGGCGCTGCGGCTGCGGCTGGAGCGTGGCCCGCTCGACGAGGCCCAGGTGGCGGCGGTGGCCGCCGCGCTCGATCGCGCCGCCGCCGAGATCGAGCGGAGCTGACCATGCCGGCCGCGCCGTTGCGCGAGCGGCTGCGTCTGCTGGCCCGGGCCGGGGCGCTCGGCCGGGTCGCGGACGGGGCGGTGGTGCCGCCGCCGCCGCCGCCC
>NZ_JBHUIY010000070.1:0-6875 GCF_042683125.1 Phaeospirillum tilakii | reverse complement strand
GCGGCGGCGGCGGCAGGGGGCGCCGCCCCGCCCGGCGCCGGCCCGCCCGACGTGGACGGGGGCAGCGTGGCGATCAGGGCGCGGCCGTTTTCGGCCAGCCGGGGCAGCTGGTCGCGATAGACCAGCAGCGCCGCTCCCAGCCCGACGATCAGGACCAGCAGCAGCACCCGCCAGGGGGAACGCGAATGGGGGGGGCGCGAAGCAGGATCGGATGGGGACACGCCGTGTTCTCCCTAGGGTCGTTCGCGCCGGAGCAATGGCGCGGGCCGTTGTTCCGGTCTGGCGGCGAAGATACGCCGCCGTGGTTCACGTTTCGTCAACGAATTCGGTTCGAGCCCCGCTTTTTCTCCGCCGTGGCCCCCATCCTCAGCCGAGAAAACCGGCCACCGCCTCGAGAAAGGCGGCCGGCGCCTCGGCATGGACCCAGTGCCCGGCCGCCAGCTCGACCCGGCGCGCGGCGGGAAAACGGGCGCGGATCGCCGTCCAGCCGGCCGGATCGACATAATCCGACTCCCGCCCGGTGACGAACAGGGCCGGCCCGGCAAAAACCGGCTGGGGCAGCGCGGCGGGGAAGTCGAGGATCTCCTCCATCTCGGCCAGCAGCACCGCGAGGTTGGGCCGCCAGCGCCAGCCCGCCTCGCTCCGCTCGAGATTGTGCAGCAGCAGGGCGCGCACCGCCGGATCGGGCACCGCGGCGGCCATGGCGGCGTCGGCCTGCTCGCGCCCGGTCAGGCTGGCGAGCTTCAGCCCGCGCATCGCCCGCAGATAGGGGGCGAAGCTGTGGGCATAGCGCACCGGGGCGATGTCCACCGCCACCAGCCGCCCGACCAGCTCCGGCCGCGACAGCGCCAGGGTCATCGCCACCTTGCCGCCCATCGAATGGCCGAGCAGCGCGACCGGGCGGCCCAGCGCGGCGATCTCGTCGGCCACCAGCCGGGCCTGGAACGGGTAATCCATCCGCTCGGTCCACGGACTGGCGCCATGGTTGGGCAGATCGAAGGCCAGGACGCGGTGACGGTCGGCCAGGGCGCGGGCGATGCCGCCCCAGTTGCGGGCGGAACCGAGCAACCCGTGCAGGATCACCAGCGGCGGCAGGCCCGGGTCGCCCAGGGCGGTGACGGCGAGACGCATCGGCCGATCAGGAACCGAACAGATGGTTGCGCCCGACCAGCAGCCGGCCGATATGGCGGCCGACCAGCTTCAGCAGCGAAAAGGTGGGGCGGACGAATTCGATCGCCACCCAGTCGCCCTGGGCGGCGCGCACCACCCCGATCCCCTTGGCCAGCGGATTGGGGGCCTCGTGGGCCGAGCGCAGTTCGAACGACAGGCGGGTGCCGGGGGCCAGCCGGTGGGGCGGGCGGCGGAAGCGCAGCCCGCCGATCGAGATGTCGATCACCTCGGCCAGGGTGTCGTCGAACAGGATGAACAGCCCCTCGCCCTGATGGCGGGGGTCGATCCGGCGTTCCCGCCCGATCCGCACCGTTTCGTCACCCATCCCCGTCTCCGGTCCGTGCCGACATGGATTCATTCTAGCCCGGCGCGGCGCCGCTGTCACGACGCCCCGGCGTTTTCGCCGCCCCCGCCCCATCCGCGTGACCATGGACAGGGAACCGGCCGTGGGCTAATAATCGCGCTCGTTTTGCCGAGGGATCCCGGCCCCGGCGCGCCTGTCAGACGCGCGGCCCCGACCCCCCTTGCCCTCACAGATCGGACCCCGCCCTCTCCATGCGTCTCTCCGGTATTGTCGTCCTGCTGCTGATCATTCTTGGCAATCTCGGCTTCTGGGCGGCGATCAACCGTCCGCAGACCGGCCTGCCGTGGTCGGGGATGATCAAGAGCGTGTCGTTCAGCCCGAGCCGGGCCGACGACGACCCCACCCTGGTGCGCAAGCTGCCCTATCTCGACGAGACCCATCTCGCCACCCGCGAGGAGATGGACGAGGATCTCGCCCTGCTGGCCGGTCAGGTCGAGCAGGTCCGCACCTATTCGACCCTCGAAGGGCTCGATCAGGTGCCGGAGCTGGCGGCGCGGCACGGCCTCAAGGCGCTGCCCGGCGCCTGGGTCGACGAGCGCCTCGCCCGCAACGAGGTCGAGATCGACAACATCATCCGCATCGCCCGCGACAATCCCAATGTCGAGCGGGTGATCGTCGGCAACGAGAACCTGACCCTGCACCGCCTGACCCCCGAGCAGATGATCCGCTATCTGCGCCGGGTGCGCGCGGCCCTGCCCGACCGGGTCAAGCTCAGCACCGCCGAGGCGTGGTCGATCTGGCTCGATTACCCCGAACTGGCGCGCGAGGTCGATTTCATCACCATCCACACCCTGCCGTTCTGGGAGCGGGTGGACATCAGCAAGGCGCTCGACTTCACCAAGCGGATGGTGCGCGAGGTCCACAACGCCTATCCCGACAAGCCGCTGTTCATCGGCGAGGTCGGCTGGCCCTCGGCCGGGCGCTCCTATGGCGACGCCGAGCCCTCGCTGGTCAATCAGGCCCTGTTCCTGCGCCATTTCCTCAATTGGGCGCAGGAGGAGCATCTCGACTACAACGTGGTCGAGGCGTTCGACCAGCCGTGGAAGGTCAATCTCGACAACAACGCCAGTGAAAAACACTGGGGGATCTGGACGGTCGATCGCCAGCCGAAATTCAACTGGATCGGCCCGGTGATCGAGTTCGAGGAATGGCCGTTCCAGGCCGCCGGAGCGACCTGTATCGCCCTGCTGCCGGTGGCGTGGTTCCTGTTCAAGTGGCGCAACCTGCGCCTGCCGGGCAAGATCTTCTTCGGCGTGCTGGTGCAGTTCGCCGCCACCCTGGTGATCTGGACGATGTCGACTCCGGTGCTGAAGGACGTCGCCCCCGGCACCGGGCTGATGGTCGGATTGCTGCTGCCGGCGCAATTATTGTTGCTGTTCGTTGTGCTGATCGCCGGCATCGAGGTGACCGAACTGACCTGGGCCAGCCGGTTCAAGCGGCGCTTCACCGCGCTGCCGCCGACCGAATGCAAGCGGTTCCCCAAGGTGTCGCTGCATCTGCCCTGTTACAACGAGCCGCCCGAGATGGTCAAACTGACCATCGACAGCCTGATGGCGCTCGATTACCCCAATTTCGAGATCCTGGTGCTCGACAACAACACCAAGGACGAGAAGGTGTGGGGCCCGGTGCGCGATTACTGCGCCACCCTGGGCGAGCGGGTGAAGTTCTATCACCTCGCCCCCTGGCCGGGCGCCAAGGCCGGCGCGCTCAATTTCGCCCTGACCGTCACCGATCCCGAGGCCGAGATCATCGGCGTGGTCGATTCCGACTACCTCGTCGACAAGAACTGGCTGAAGGGGCTGGTGCCCTATTTCGAGAACCCGAAGGTCGGCCACGTCCAGGCGCCCCAGGATCACCGCGACTGGGACCGCGACCTGTTCAAGGAAATGATCAACTGGGAATATGCCGGGTTCTTCGACATCGGCATGGTCTACCGCAACGAGGCCAACGCGATCATCCAGCACGGCACCATGACGCTGATCCGCAAGGAAGCGCTGGAGAAGGCCGGGCGCTGGGGCGAATGGTGCATCGTCGAGGACGCCGAACTCGGTCTGCGCTTCCTCAAGGACGGCTACGAATCGGTCTATGTCCAGGACCGCATCGGCCACGGCCTGGTGCCGGACAGCTTCATGGCCTACAAGAAGCAGCGCTTCCGCTGGGCCTATGGCGCGGTGCAGATCCTCAAGGCGCACTGGCGCTCGCTGATGCCGTTCGCCAAGAGCGGGCTGACCGCCGGCCAGAAATACCATTTCGTCTCGGGCTGGCTGCCCTGGTTCGCCGATGCGTTCTACCTGCTGTTCACCATCGCCAGCCTGATCTGGTCGCTCGGCATGGTGGTGGCGCCGCGCTACTTCCCGACGCCGCTGGCGGTGTTCACCCTGCCGACCGTCGGCGTGTTCGTCGCCAAGATCGTCCACCATTTCTTCCTCTACACCACCCGGGTCAAATGCACCCTGCGCCAACGCTCGCTCGCCGCGATCGCCGGGATGGGGCTGACCTACTCGATCGCCCGGGCGATGTGGCAGGGCATCTTCACCAAATCGACCCCGTTCATGCGCACGCCGAAGATGGCCAACAAGGCCGCCTTCACCCAGGGCTTCCTGATGGCCTCGGAAGAGACCGCCCTGATGCTGGCGCAGTGGCTGGCGGCGATCGTGGTGCTGATCCCCTACCACAATTTCTACGACCCCGACGTGCGGCTGTGGTCGCTGGTGCTGGTGGTGCAGGCGATGCCGTTCCTGGCCGCCCTGATCACCTCGCTGATCAGCGTGATGCCGTCGAAGGCCCCGCCCCCGGCGTCCGAACCGGCTCCGGCCCCCGCCGCGTAAGGTGGGCTCCGCCCACACCCGCCAAGGGCCGCAAGGCCCTTGGACCCCATCGATGGTCGGGCTCCGCCGCCGCCTGAACCCAAGCTGACCGGCGCTTGCGGCCCCGACCACCGAAGCAGGTCCAGGAGCCGCTGGCTCCTGGCGGGCGCGGGCAGAGCCCGCCTTGTTTTTCCGGAACCAGAGATGGCAGAGATGACCCCCGCCCCGATCATCACCCGCCTTGCCGCCGACCTTGCCGCCCGCCCCGCCCAGGTCGAGGCGGCGGTGGAACTGCTCGACGGCGGCGCCACCGTCCCGTTCATCGCCCGCTACCGCAAGGAAGCCACCGGCGGGCTCGACGACACCCAGTTGCGCCTGCTGGAGGAACGGCTCGGCTATCTGCGTGAGCTGGAGGAGCGCCGCGCCGCGATCCTCGCCTCGATCGGCGAGCAGGGCAAACTGACCGACGAGCTGGCCGCCCAGATCGCCGCCGCCGACAACAAGGCGCGGCTGGAGGACCTCTACCTCCCCTACAAGCCGAAGCGCCGCACCAAGGCCCAGATCGCCCGCGAGGCCGGGCTGGAGCCGCTGGCCGAAACGCTGCTGGCCGACCCCACCCGCACCCCCGAGGCCGAGGCCGCCGGCTATGTCGATGAGACCAAGGGCGTCGCCGACATCAAGGCGGCGCTCGACGGGGCGCGCCAGATCCTGATGGAGCGCTTCGCCGAGGATGCCGAACTGATCGGCTCCCTGCGCGAGCATCTGTGGCAAGGCGGGGTGCTGACCGCGCGGCTGGTCGAGGGCAAGGAGGCGGCCGGCGCCAAGTTCCGCGATTATTTCGACTATCGCGAACCGATCCGGGCGATCCCGTCGCACCGTGCCCTGGCCCTGTTCCGCGGCCGCAACGAGGGGGTGCTGTCGCTGGCGCTGCTGCCGGCCGACGAGGCGGCCCGCCCCGACGACGCCCCGCCGGCCACCGGCCCGGGCGAGTGCGAGCAGCGGGTCGCCCGCCGCTTCGGCCTCGGCGAGCGCGGCCGCGCCGCCGATCCCTGGCTGATCGAGTGCATGCGCTGGGCGTGGCGGGTCAAGATCCGGATGCATCTCGAACTCGAACTGCTGGCCCGGCTGCGCGAGGCGGCGGAGGAAGAGGCGATCCGCGTCTTCGCCCGCAACCTGCGCGCCCTGCTGCTCCAGGCCCCGGCCGGGGCGCGGGCCTGCCTCGGCCTCGATCCCGGCCTGCGCACCGGGGTCAAGGTGGCGGTGACCGATGCCACCGGCAAGGTGGTCGAGACCGCCACCATCTACCCCCATCCGCCCCGCAACGACTGGCAGGGCTCGCTGGCGACGCTGTCCGCCCTCGCCCGCCGCCATCAGGTCCGGCTGGTCGCGATCGGCAACGGCACCGCCTCGCGCGAAACCGACCGCCTCGCCCTCGACCTGATCAAGCGCGAGCCCGACCTCAAGCTGGAAAAGCTGGTGGTCAGCGAGGCCGGCGCCTCGGTCTATTCCGCCTCGGAACTGGCGGCGAAGGAATTCCCCGACCTCGACGTCTCGCTGCGCGGCGCGGTGTCGATCGCCCGCCGTTTGCAGGATCCGCTGGCCGAGCTGGTCAAGATCGACCCCAAGGCGATCGGGGTCGGCCAGTACCAGCACGACGTCGATCAGTCCCGCCTCGGCCACAGCCTCGACGCGGTGGTGGAGGATTGCGTCAACGCGGTCGGCGTCGAGGTCAACACCGCCTCGGCGGCGCTGCTGGCCCGGGTCGCCGGCCTCAGCGCGACGGTGGCGAAGAACATCGTCGCCCACCGCGACGCCAACGGCCGCTTTGCCAGCCGCGAGGCGCTGAAGCAGGTCGAACGGCTCGGCCCCAAGGCGTTCGAACAGGCGGCCGGCTTCCTGCGGGTGATCGACGGCAACAATCCGCTCGATGCCTCGGCGGTGCATCCCGAGGCCTATCCGGTGGTCGAGCGGATCGTCCGCGTCACCGGCCGGCCGGTGGCGACCCTGATCGGCGACGGGCCGTTCCTGCGCGGGCTCGACCCCGCCGCCTTCACCGACGACCGCTTCGGCGAGCCGACCGTGCGCGACATCCTGCGCGAACTGGAAAAGCCCGGCCGCGACCCCCGCCCCGATTTCAAGACCGCGACCTTCCGCGAGGGGATCGAGAGCGTCAAGGACCTCGAGACGGGGATGATCCTCGAAGGGGTGGTGACCAACGTCACCAATTTCGGCGCCTTCGTCGATATCGGCGTGCATCAGGACGGGCTGGTCCACATCTCGATGCTGGCCGACCGCTTCGTCAAGGACCCGCACGCGGTGGTCCAGCCGGGCGATCTGGTCAAGGTCAAGGTGCTGGAGGTCGATCTCGCCCGCCAGCGCATCGCCTTGTCGATGCGGCTCGATCAGGCCGCCGCCCCCGCCGGCGACAAGGGTCCGCGCGACCGCGCCCCCCGCGACAAGGCCGGACGTGACCGCCCGGAACGCGACCGCCGCCCCGCCCCGTCGCGGCCCGACCGCGCCCCGGCCGCCCCGGC
>NZ_JBHUIY010000069.1:0-8199 GCF_042683125.1 Phaeospirillum tilakii | reverse complement strand
ATGGCGACCAGTACGACGATCTGAAGCCGCTGACCCGGCGGTTAATGGCGCAGATGGAGCAGGATCTCGGCACCCGGCTCGATTGGGTCGCGGTCGACCACTACAACACCGGCCATCCCCACAGCCATATCATCGTCCAGG
This sequence comes from Phaeospirillum tilakii, assembly GCF_042683125.1. NCBI lineage: Bacteria > Pseudomonadati > Pseudomonadota > Alphaproteobacteria > Rhodospirillales > Rhodospirillaceae > Phaeospirillum > Phaeospirillum tilakii. The sequence goes on along the minus strand of NZ_JBHUIY010000069.1, from coordinate 8,058 downwards.
GACGCGACGACCGGGACCAGGATCTGGTGATCGCCCGGGAGTACATCACCACCGGCCTGCGCGAGCGGGCCACCGATCTGGTGACCCTCGATCTTGGTCCCCGTACCGATCTGGAGATCGAGAACCGGCTGCGGCAAGACATCGAGCAGGAGCGTCTGACCTCTATCGATCGCCGCCTGCTGCGCGAGGTCGATGCCGAGCGGCTGGTCTGCTCCACCGACCAGGATGTCTTCCAGCAGAGCCTGCGCGCCGGTCGTTTGCAAAAGCTGAAGCGGCTCGGCCTGGCCGAGGAGGTCGCGCCGGGGCGATGGCGGCTGGCCGATGACCTCGAGACCACCCTGCGCCGGATGGGCGAGCGCGGCGACATCCTCAAGACGATGAGCCGCGAGATGATGGCCAAGGGTCTGACTCGCTCCGGGGCCGATCTCGTCCCGCACGATCCGGCGGCACCACCGACGCGGCCGATCGTCGGCCAACTGGTGGCGCGCGGTCTGGCCGATGAGCTCGGCGACCGCCATTACCTGATCGTCGATGCGGTCGATGGTCGCACCCATTACGTCGAAATCGGCAAGGGCGATGCCATCGCTCCCATCCCCGACGGCGCGATCCTGCGGCTCGATCCCAGAGCGATCGAGCCCCGTCCCGCCGATCGTACCATCGCCGACATCGCGGCGGCGCATGGAGGACGATACGGCATCGATATCCATCTGGGTCATGACCCGACCGCCAGCGAGGCGTTTGCCGAGACCCATGTCCGCCGGCTGGAGGCGATGCGACGGCTGACCGGTGGAGTGACGCGCGAGGCAGACGGCACCTGGATCATCGCGCCCGATCATCTCGACCGGGCGGCGGCGTTCGAGCGGCGGCAGGCCTAGGACGCCCCGGTGGTGGTGCGCACCCTGTCAACCCTGCCGTTGGACCGTCAAATCGCCGCTGATGGCCCGACCTGGCTCGACCGTGAACTGGTCGCCGCAACGCCCGAGCCGTTGCGCGATAGCGGCTTCGGCCGGGAGGTGCGCGCCGCCCTGGCCAAGCGCCAGCAGGCTCTGGTCGAGCAGGGGCTGGTCCGTCCAGACCAGGACCGCGTCCTGTTCCGTGCCGACCTGCTCGAGGTGCTGCGCCGGCGCGAACTGCTCCGCGTCGCCGGGCAGCTTTCCGACGAACTTGGTCTCGCCTTCGTCGAGACCAAATCCGGCCAACCGGTCGAGGGCGTCTATCGTCGCGCCGTCGATCTCGCCGGCGGCAAGGCGGCGCTGATCGAGAAAAGCCGCGAGTTCACCCTGGTGCCGTGGCGTCCGGTGCTCGATCCCCATCTCGGCAAGCAGGTCTCCGGCATCCTGCGCGGCGACGACATTTCCTGGACCATCGGCCGCCAGCGCGGCGGGCCAAGCGTGTCGTGACAACAAGAGATCGGCCGGTTGTGTTCGACAAAACGCAACGTTATAACATTGCATTCTCTCACCGGAGAGATTGGAACACCGGTTACCCCTCGTAGAGGAACCGGCGTGAACCCGGGAGATTGGTGTGGCGAGAGGATCGTGGGGCGGCTGTCCCAGGAGGTACCCGTCGGTTGGGCTGATCCGATGGTGGGGAGTGTCCCTCCTGGTCGCGTCGCTGGTTCTTGGTCAGTTCGCGCTGGCAGTCCACCATCATTCGGGTTGGAGCCGATCGTCCTTTTTTCCTCCTGGCCCGGTTCTTATGGCAGCGGAGGATGAAGGGCTGCCCTGGCCAAGCGACGAGCAGGCTTGCCCGCTTTGCCAGACGCTATACGGACTGACTGGGTACCTGCTCCCCCAGGGGTGTCTGATTCCGCCTCCCTCGCTCGAGGTTCTTCCCCCGTCGCTCCGTCCCACTAGTTTCCCCCGGAGGTGGAGCCGGCTGGCCCTGCCATGGTCTCGGGCGCCTCCCGACACGGTGTGTTTGATTTTCTGACCGGCTCTGGCGCGGTGCGCCGAGTCCGATAGGGACACTGTATTGACGAGGATTACATCATGATCAGACCTACGGTCCTGCTGGCCGCGGGAATGGCGGCGTTCGCTGCCCCTGCCGCCTTGGCCGATGACGCGGCGCTTCAGGCGATGCGCGACGAACTGGCAAAAATGCGTCAGGACTACGAGAACCGGATCTCGGGGCTCGAACAGCGCCTGCAACAGGCGGAAACCGGCGCGACCCAGGCCGCCGCCACCGCCGAGGCGGCGAAGAAGCAGGCCGAGACCGCCGCGGAGACCAAGCCGGCCGACACGCCCGGCGCTTTCAATCCGGCGATCGGGGTGGTGCTGAACGGCACCCTCGGCGTCGCGCGGCGCGATCCGGACCAGTACCGCATTCCGGGCTTTGCGCTGGGCGACGAGGCGAAGCCGATCGATCGTGGCTTCGCGCTCGGCGAGTCGGAGATCAATTTTTCGGCCAGCGTCGATCAGGCACTGTATGGGGCGCTGACCGTCTCGATCAATCGTGAGAATGAGGTCGAGATCGAGGAGGCTTTTCTCCAGACCACCAGCCTGCCAGGCGGGGTGACCCTCAAGGGCGGGCGGTTCAAGTCGGGGATCGGCACGCTCAACGAACAGCATTCCCACACCTGGGACTTCGCCGACGCGCCCTTGCCCTATCTCGCGATGCTGAACGGCCAGTACCAGGACGACGGTGCCCAGGTCCGCTGGCTGGCGCCGTTGCCGCTTTTCGTGGAATTCGGTGCCGAGGGCTTCCGGGGCGATGCCTATCCGGCTAACGGAGCGGCCAACAAGGGTATGGGCGCTTATTCCGCCTTCGTCCATGTCGGCGACGACATCGGGGCCGCCGGCGAGGGCGGCTCGTGGCGGCTGGGCGCCTCGCATCTGTGGAGCGGGGCCAAGAATCGCGAAAGCGGCGACGATAGCTTCACCGGCAACGACCGGCTGCTGATCCTTGACGCCCTCTACAAATGGGCTCCCAACGGCAATTACGCCGATCGTTATGTCAAGCTTCAGGGCGAATATTTCCGTCGTGACGAAAAAGGCCGGATCAACGACCTCGACGGGTCGGGCACCCAGCAGGGCTATTACGCCCAGGCGGTGTGGCAGTTCATCCCGCAATGGCGGGTCGGCGCACGCTATGACCGGGTGTGGGCCGACACGCCCTCGCTCGGCTGGCTCGACACCAGCCTTGATCCGCAGGGGCACGTCGCCTCGCGCGAAAGCCTGATGGTGGATTACTCGACCAGTGAATTCGGCCGGTTCCGCCTGCAGGGTAATCTCGATCATTCCGCCGCCACCGAGGATCAGCAACTGCTGCTCCAATACACCATCAGCCTCGGCGCCCACGGCGCCCACCCGTTCTGAGGAAACACGCGATGCGATCGTATCTGTTCGTCCTGCTGGCCGGTCTTGCCGCGCTATTGGCCGGGACCGCCCCGGCGGCGGCGCTGGCGGTGTTCGCCTGCGAGCCGGAATGGGGGGCGCTGGCGCGCGAGATTGGTGGCCCGGCGGTTGAGGTGTTCACCGCCACCACCGCGCTGCAGGATCCGCACCAGATCCAGGCCCGGCCGGCCCTGATCGCCCGGCTGCGCGACGCCGATCTGGTGGTCTGCACCGGGGCGGAGCTGGAGGTCGGCTGGCTGCCGGTGCTGCTGCGCCAGGGGGCCAATCCCCGGGTCCAGCCCGGCGGGCCCGGTTTTTTCGCCGCCGCCGATGCGGTGCACCTGAAGGAAATACCGGCCCGGCTTGACCGCGCCGATGGCGATGTCCATGCCGCCGGTAATCCGCACATCCAGACCGACCCCCGCAACATCCGCGCGGTGGGGATCGCCTTGGCCGAGCGGTTGGCCCGCCTTGACCCGGCCCATGCCGGACTGTACCGCGACCGCGAGGCGGCGTTCCGTGCCCGGCTCGACCAGGCGATCACCGGCTGGGAGCGGGCGGCGGCACCGCTGCGGGGACAGGCGGTGGCGGTGCAGCACAAGAGCTGGATTTATCTGCTCGACTGGTTGGGGATGACCGAGGCGGTGGCGTTGGAGCCTAAGCCCGGCGTGCCGCCCTCGACCGCCCACTTGCTGTCGGTGATCGAGGCCGTTCGCAGTGGCGGCGTCCGGATGATTCTCTATGCCGCCTATCAGGACCCGCGCCCGTCGGAGTTCGTCGCCGGAAAGACCGGGGCGGCGGCGGTGCTGCTGCCGTTCACCGTCGGCGGCGATGCTGACGCAGGTGATCTGATCGGCCTTTATGACGATACCATTCGCCGCCTGTTGGCGGCGGCGGCGGGGGCGGGCGATGCCGTCGGCCGCTGACCTGGTAATTCTGGTCCCGGCGCTGTGCGCCGGGGCCTTGGTGCTCGCCACCCATGTCCCGCTCGGCCGGCTGGTGCTGGAGCGCGGGATCGTCTTCATCGACCTCGCCATCGCCCAGACCGCCGGGCTCGGGGGGGCGCTGGCGCAGGCGCTCGGTTGGGAGACTGATGGACTGGCCTTGCAACTGTCGGCGTTCGGTGCGGCCCTGGCGGCGGCTTTGCTGCTGCACTGGACCGAGCGAAAACTGGCTGCAGTGCAGGAAGCGGTGATCGGCGTGGTGTTTGTCGCCACCGCCAGCCTGGAGATCCTGCTGACCAGCTTCAATCCGCATGGCGCCGAACATCTCAAGGACCTGCTCGCCGGTCAGATCCTGTGGGTCGGTCCGGCGCAGCTTGGTCTCGCCGCTCTGGCCACCCTGCCGCTGCTGGTCGGGCTGGCTCGGTTCGATCTGCGCCACCACCGCGCCCTGTTCTATCCCCTGTTCGCAGCGGCGGTGACGGTGTCGGTGCAACTGGTCGGGGTCTATCTGGTGTTTGCCTCGCTGATCCTGCCCGCGTTGGCCGGTCGCGGCCGGCAGCATTCTCTGCGTGTCGGCGTTCTGGTCGGATCGCTCGGCTATCTGCTTGGCGGATTTGCCTCGCTGGTGTGGGATCTGCCGACCGGGGCGGTGATCGTCTGTGCGCTGGCGCTGTGCGCCGCGCCCTGGATCCATCCTGGCATTATGCTCCGCTTGTCTCCGTAGAAAAGATGGGTTTTTGCGAAGAATTGAGAGGTGCACGGTTCCTGTCGTCCCAACGTCAGCTTGGTTTGTTTGTTTCTGATCCGAGGCAAGAAAATGGCTTGAGCGTAAATCATCGTAGCTAAAGGCGATTTTCGATTTCGGGGTTCTGCCTGACCCTTGTCCCGAGCGCCCGGCAACCGTGCCGGGCCGGTTCGGGACAGGCCGCGATGACCCCCACCAAGCTGCTGATCGGCCAGATCCTGGTCGTTTTCGCCATCACCCTGTTCGGGGTGTGGTCGGCGACCCAATGGGCGGCGGCGATGCTGGGCTATCAGCCCCAACTCGGCCCGCCCTGGCTGGTGCTGTTCGGCACCCCGGTCTATCGCCCCTGGCAGCTGTTCCCCTGGTGGTATGCCTACGAGGCCTATGCGCCGCACATCTTCGACAAAGTGGGGATGTTGGCCGGGGCCAGCGGCTTCATGGGCTGCGCCGCCGCGATCGCCGGTTCGCTGTGGCGGGCGCGGCAAAGCCGGCTGGTCACCACCTACGGCTCGTCGCGCTGGGCGACCGCCCGGGAAGTGGAGCGGGCCGGACTGTTCCGCTCGGCGGGGGTGTTTCTCGGCCGGCTGGGCAACCGTTATCTGCGCCATGACGGGCCCGAGCATGTGATGGCCTTTGCGCCGACCCGGTCGGGCAAGGGCGTCGGGCTGGTGGTGCCGACCCTGCTGTCCTGGACCGGCTCGGCGGTGATCCACGACATTAAGGGCGAGAACTGGCAGCTCACCGCCGGCTGGCGGGGGCGGTTCTCGCATTGCCTGCTGTTCAATCCGACCGATCCCCGCTCCGCCCGTTACAACCCGTTGCTGGAAGTCCGCAAGGGTCCCGACGAGGTCCGCGACGTCCAGAACATCGACGACATCCTGGTCGATCCCGAAGGCGCGCTGGAGCGGCGCAGCCACTGGGAGAAGACCAGCCATTCCCTGCTGGTCGGCGCGATCCTCCATGTGCTGTATGCCGAGGAGGAGAAGACCCTGGCCCGGGTTGCCACCTTCCTGTCCGATCCCCGCCGCAGCTTCGTTCAGACCCTGAGCCGGATGATGGCGACCAACCATCTCGGCACCCCCGACCATCCCCAGGTCCATCCGGTGGTCGCCTCGGCGGCGCGCGAGGTCTTGAACAAGAGCGAGAACGAGCGTTCCGGCGTGCTGTCGACGGCGATGTCGTTTCTCGGCCTCTACCGCGATCCGGTGGTCGCCGCGACCACCGTCGCCTGCGACTGGCGGATTGCCGATCTGGTCGACGCCGAGCGTCCGGTGTCGCTCTATCTGGTGATCGCGCCCTCGGACATCTCGCGGACCAAGCCGCTGGTCCGCCTCGTGCTCAATCAGATCGGCCGCCGCCTCACCGAGCGGCTGGAGGGTGATCCGGCCAAGCGGCGCAAGCACGCCCTGTTGATGATGCTCGACGAGTTCCCGGCGTTGGGGCGGCTCGATTTCTTCGAGACCGCGCTGGCCTTCATGGCCGGCTACGGCATCCGCGCCTATCTGATCGCCCAGAGCCTCAACCAGATCTCCAAGGCCTACGGCGAGAACAACGCGATCCTCGATAATTGCCATGTCCGGATCGCCTTCTCCAGCAACGACGAGCGCACCGCCAAGCGGATTTCCGACGCGCTCGGCACCGCCACCGAACTGCGCGCCCAGCGCAACTATGCCGGCCACCGGCTGGCGCCGTGGCTCAGTCACGTCATGGTCAGCCGCCAGGAGACGGCGCGGCCGCTGCTGACCCCGGGCGAGGTGATGCAATTGCCGCCCGCCGACGAACTCGTGCTGGTCTCCGGCCTTGCCCCGATCCGGGCGAAGAAGCTGCGCTATTACCAGGACCGCAATTTCTCGGCGCGGGTGCTGCCCGCGCCGGAGCTGGCCGAGCACCTCTATCTCGACCGCCCGGCAGCCCGTCCCGACGATTGGAGCGGATTGGTGCGCGGTCCGCACGTCCGCCTCGCTACCGCCGAGGAGTCCGCGCTCGGTTTCGAGGATGAAGGCGGCGTCCAGCAGCAACGCCATCCCGGTCTGCCCGAGGAGGGCTTCGTGGTGGCGGCGCGGTCCGATCCCGAGCCCGATCCCATCGACGACGAATCCGATCTGCTGGCCGATCAGCGGGCGATGGACCGGCTTCGTGGCCTCGGCACGGCGGTCCGTGCCCACGCCATCAACGAAGGCCGCGATGGCGCCAGGCCGGGCGACGATCTGCTGCCGAGCTTCTGAGGGAGGCAAGGATGAAGCGTACCAGGATCCGCCATCAATTGTTTCTCGACCCGGACCTCAGCGCCCGGCTGGAAACGCTCGCCGCCAAACCGGGGGTGTCGAAATCGACCATTCTCGCCGACGCATTGGCAGCCTGGCTCAATCGCCGGGGCAGTCAGGAACTCGACGAGCGTTTCGGCCTGCGCCTCCACCGGATCAGCGATCAGCTCGACCGCATCGAGCGTGACGGCCAAGTGCTGTTGGAAAGCTTGGCGCTGTTCGTCCGCTACCAACTGACCGTCTCCGCCCCATTGCCCGAGCCGGACAAGGCCGCCCGCGCCGTCGGCCAGGAGCGCTTCCAGAAATTCATCGATCAGGTCGGCCGGCAGATCGCCGCCCGCCGCCGCACCCTGTCGGGCGATCAGGAGGGAGACCCGTTATGACCAATCCGGAATCCCACGACCGCCGCCGCGCCATGCTGCGCACCGCGATGGGGCCGGCGATCGCCGCCGCCCTGGCCGACCCGCTGGTGATCGAGGTGATGGTCAATCCCGACGGCGCGCTACGCCTTGACCGGCCGGGGGAGGGGCGGGTCGATACCGGCGAGCGCCTTGCCCCGGCCGAGGTGGAGCGGATCATCCGCCTCGTCGCCAGCCATGTCCGGGCCGAGATCCATCCCGGCAATCCGGTGGTCAGCGCCGAACTGCCCGCTCGCGATGACGGCGCCAGCGGAGAACGGTTCGAAGGCCTGTTGCCGCCGGTCGCGTTGGGCCCGTGCTTCGCGATCCGCAAGCCGGCGGTGCGGATCCACACCCTCAGCGATTATGTCA
>NZ_JBHUIY010000068.1:0-8488 GCF_042683125.1 Phaeospirillum tilakii | reverse complement strand
CGGCGCGCCCGCCATCGGCGGCGGGGGCGATGCCGGCGGCCAGCGCCAGCGGCAGCGTCGCCTCGGCGGCGAAGGCCAAGGCGAGGCAGGCCCCGAGCGCGGCCGGGGCGGGGCGGCGGTCGAGCCCGGCCAGCAGCGCGGCGAGGCCGAACAGCTGGGCCAGCCCGTGCGGGGTCAGCGCGGAGGCCGGCAGCGGGGCGAGGCTGACCCCGGCCAGCAGCTTGGGGGTGAAGAAGGCGCCGATCAGCACCGTCAGCAGCGCGGCGGACAGGTCGTCCCCGGTCAGGCGGCGGCGGATCACCGCCACCGCCCAGGCCAGCAGGGCGCCGCAGGCGGCGAGATGGAGCGGATAGGACAGCCAGTCGGGCGGGGCGCCGAGCCCGGTCAGGCGGGCCAGCGGGAACAGCAGCGAGGCGCCGAAGCCGCCGGGGCTGGCCAGGAACGGGTCGGCGGCGATCAAGGCGGGGGCGGCGGCCTGGGCCAGCAGGGTGGGAATCGCCTGCTGCGGCGGCGCGAAGCCGGCATAACTGAGCGCGGCGAACAGGCCGAGTACGGCGATCATGCCGATACGGGCGAGATCCGGCGAGCGGTCCATCTGGTCCCCCTGGCTGCCTGCGGCGAACCGGCGTCGGTGCTGTCCGGTGCGGGCCGCGGCACGCCCGAATCGTCGCCCCCCGGCCGATCCGCGCCAAAATCCCAGCAACCCAACGGTTTCCGGCCGGGAACGGCCTGGGAAACATGTCGAGTCTATGACGGCGGGTTATATCAGAGGTCTGCCCCGGTACCAACCGAAACCCGCATCGGCGCGGGGCGATTCCGCTCTTGGGACTTCCTGCTCCGGCGGTTATACTTGCTTTTCCGCATTGCAGCAACAACCGCACCGGGAGGCGGAGCGATGAGCGAGGCAAACTTGCACGGCTATTATTTCGAGGATCTGGCGGTGGGGCAGTCGGCCAGCTTCGCCAAGACGGTGACCGAGGCGGACATCGTCGCCTTCGCCGGCATTTCCGGCGATTTCAACCCGGTCCATGTCAACGAGGACTTCGCCAAGACCTCGCTGTTCCAGGGGCGGATCGCCCACGGCATGCTGTCGGCGGCGTTCATCTCGACGGTGTTCGGCACCCGCCTGCCCGGGCCGGGCTGTATCTATGTCGCCCAGACCCTGAAGTTCAAGGCGCCGGTGCGGATCGGCGACACCGTCACCGCCCGGGTCGAGCTGACCGCGCTGGTGCCGGAACGGCGGCTGGCGACCTTCACCACCACCGCCTCGGTCGGCGCCACCGTGGTACTGGAGGGCGAGGCCACCCTCAAGGTCGATCGCCGGCCCTGAAGAGAAAAGGGTTCGCGGGCTCTGCCCGCACCCGCCAAGGGCCGCAAGGCCCTTGGAACCCTTTCCCTGTCCTTCGCGCGGCAAACAGGCCGCTCCGCCCCCGACCATCAAAGGGTTCCAAGGGCCTTGCGGCCCTTGGCGGGTGCGGGCAGAGCCCACATCAAACCGGGGCCTCAGCCGGCGAGGGCGTGGGCGGCCTTGATCCGGTCGTCCTTGAGCTGCTCGGCGATCAGGAAAGCCAGCTCCAGCGCCTGGGTGGCGTTGAGGCGGGGATCGCAATGGGTGTGATAGCGGTCGCCGAGGCGGGCCTCGGTGATCGCGGTCATCCCGCCGACGCATTCGGTGACGTCCTGGCCGGTCATCTCGAAATGGACGCCGCCGCCATGGCTGCCCTCGGCCTTGTGGACCTCGAAGAAGGCGCGCACCTCGGCCAGGATGGCGTCGAAGCGGCGGGTCTTGAAGCCCGAGGCGGCCTTGATGGTGTTGGCGTGCATCGGGTCGCACGACCAGACGATCTTGCGGCCGGCGCGTTTGACGGCGCGGACCAGACCGGGCAGCTTGACCGGCACCTCGGCCGCGCCCATCCGCACGATCAGGGTCAGGCGGCCGGGCTCGTTGTCGGGGTCGAGCCGCTCGATCAGGTGCAGCAGGGTATCGACGGTGATGTTGGGGCCGATCTTGAGCCCGATCGGGTTGCGCACGCCGCGCAGGAACTCGACATGGGCGGCGTCGGGCTGGCGGGTGCGCTCGCCGATCCACAGCATGTGGGCCGAGCAGTCGTACCATTCGCCGGTGGTCGAATCGACCCGGGTCAGCGCCTGCTCGTAGGGCAGCAGCAGCGCCTCGTGCGAGGTGAAGAAGTCGGTCTCGCGGATCTGCGGGGCGCTGTCCGAGGTCAGGCCGCAGGCCTCCATGAAGGCCAGGGTCTCGCCCAGGCGGTCGCACAGATCCTGGTAGCGCGCGGCCTGGAGGGTGCCAGCGACGCAATCAAGCGTCCACTGATGCACCTTGTGCAGGTCGGCATAGCCACCCTGGGCGAAGGCGCGCAGCAGGTTGAGGGTGGCGGCCGACTGGTTGTAGGCGCGCACCATCCGCTGCGGATCGGGGATCCGGGCCTCGGCGGTGAAGTCGATCCCGTTGATGTTGTCGCCGCGATAGGAGGGCAGGGTGACGCCGTCGATGGTCTCGGTGTCGGCCGAGCGCGGCTTGGCGAACTGGCCGGCCATCCGGCCGACCTTGACCACCGGCATCGCCGCGCCATAGGTCAGCACCACCGCCATCTGCAACATCACCCGGAAGGTGTCGCGGATGATGTTGGCGCTGAATTCGGCGAAACTTTCGGCGCAGTCCCCGCCCTGGAGCAGAAACGCCTTGCCCTCGGCGACCTGGGCCAGGGTGGCCTTCAGGCGGCGAGCCTCGCCGGCGAACACCAGCGGGGGAAAATTGGCCAATTCCCGCTCGACCCCGGCCAGCGCGGCCGCGTCGGGATAGGTGGGAACCTGATGGATCGGCTTTGCCCGCCAGCTGTCGGGCGACCAACGTTCGGCCATGGACGCTTCGTCTCCTGCGCTTCGCGCGCGCGAAAGGGGATGGGCCCTGGTATACGATGCCGGGGCGCGCTTTTCCAGCATTACCGGCCGATCCCCCCCTTGGCAGCGGCGCCGGGAGGCGTAATCTCTAAAATCGGGAAACTTTGCGGAGAACCGACATGTCCGTTTCCTCGGTCGGAGGCAGCCCGTTGATGAAGCTGCTGGAGATGCTGAAAGCGCTCGATCGCGACGGCGACGGCCGGGTCAGCAAGGAAGAGTTCGTCGATGGCCGCCCGGCCGGCCTGACCGCCGATCAGGCGGAGGGGCTCTACGACAAGCTGAGCGCCACCGCCGGCAATCCCACCGGCGGCCTCAGCCAGGCCGACCTCGCCACCGCCTTCCAGGCGCTCGACAGCGAAACCCAGGGGGTGCTGATCCGCGCCCAGGGCGACGACGACCATTTGATCGCCACCATCGCCCACAACCTCCAGGACGCGGTGGTGGCCTATCTGAAGGGCGTCAAGGAGGTCGAGGTGCGCAAGACGGTCCATCAGGTCGATCGCCCCGACGGCACCCGCATCACCTGGACCGAGTGAAGGCTGTCGGGCTTTCGCCCGAACCCAACCGGGGCGATGCCCCGGACCCCCTTCTTTTCGAAAAATAAAGGGGGGCATTTTCGGCGAGGCAAGCCGGTGAATGGGTCCGGCGCGCAGGTTTCGTCATGGTCCTTCCTCCTGCGCGGCATCGTCGCCGCGTTCAGGCGGGAAATCCACTTATCGCCCTGTCCGAATTTCCCAGGCCGGCTCTTGCCTCCGACTGTGCAGCAGCACAGCCGGGGTGGCAATTGGCGGGATTTTTTTAACTTGAAGGTTAGCGTAAAAATTTTACCCTTGATCGCTAAGAATACTGTCCGGTTCCATTGCCGGCTGCGCAAACCAGCGGGGGAAGAGATGTCGGTAGGGTCTGCGATACACCACCTGTGCGCCTTGGTGTCTTGCGTCATTTGCTGGATGGCGATGTCACCCCAGGCGAGCGCGCAGGATTACGCCGCACAGTATGAGGAAGGCTTGCGTAAGCGGGACTACGTTCTGCTGTCCCATGTCTTCACCGGTGCGGCTGCGCAGAACAATCACGCTGTCGCCAGCGGCGCCCTGGTTGCAATCTCCCTCACCCCGCTGACCATGGACAGCACGCAATCCTGCGTATCGACCATTGGCAAGGAAAAGGCGGGCTACCTTGCGCGGGTCTGCGGCATGATCTCACCGGCGACCCACCCGCCGTGCAATGTCGCCAATTCGTGCAAGCTGATTGCCGATGAAGTGGTTCGTGGCTGCCAACTCGCCGCGCAAATGGGACAGCCCGATGCATTTTGCCCGCCCTTCCTGACCATGGCTGGGGGTGCGCAACCGGCGAACGCGGCGTCGAACACCACCCCTCCCGCAGCGGCGACGGCCAACAAGTCTGCTTCTGCCCCTATCCCGACCACGGCAACCGAGCAAGAGCATCGCGCCGGTTTGGTCAAATGAATCATGGGCAACAGCGCAGCCGATGGGGCGGTGGGTCTCACCGTCCTCTTTCTTGTGGTGCTGTTTATCGCCTACATGATCAAAAAGAACGGGTTCTGGGGCGGCATCGGGGCATTGATCAAGTGGGGGCCATTTGGCTTCCTGACCATTGCGACATGCGGCTTGTTTCTGACCTCCTTCTTTTTGGGGGGGGCTGGGGCCTCAAGGCCCCAGCGGGCGCGGGCAGAGCCCGCAAATGCGGATGCTGGCGTAAACAGGGGATATTGATCCTTTTTCACTCGACGGCATTCGAGTGGAAAAGGCTCTAGCTTTCGCCCTGCGGCCGCAGCCGGGTGGCGACCAGTTCGCCGCGCTGCTCCAGGATCGGGTAGGCCACCGAGGCGATGTGGGCGTTGATCCGCTTGAGGTCGCGCAGGATGTCGAGATGCAGGGTGCTGGTCTCAATGCTTTCGCGCCGGCCGCCGCCGATCCGGGCCAGATGGGCCTCGGTGGCGCGTTTCTCCAGGGCGCGGATCTCGGCCTTCTCGGCGATCAGCCGGCGGGCCAGCCGCAGGTCGCCGGTGACGAACACCGTCATCGCCAGCTTGAGATTGTCCAGCGTCAGGGCGAACAGCGCGGTCAGGTCGTCGAACCCCTCGGGCGAGAAGCTGAGGCGCTGGCGGATCTTCTTTTCCGCCAGTTCGCGCAGGTTGCGGTCGATGATGTCGCCGATATGTTCGAGATTGATCACGAAGGTCATGATGTCGCTGGCCCGGCCGCGTTCCGCCTCGTCCATGTCCTCGTTCGCCAGCCGGGCGAGATAGAGCTTCACCGCGTGGTGGAGGGCATCGACGACATTGTCCATCCGGGCGATCTCGCCCGCCGCCCCGAGATCGTCGGCCCGCAGCGCCTCCCGGCTTTTCAGCAGCATCGCCTCGACCAGATCGGCCACCCGCAGGGTTTCGCGGGCGGCGGCGGCGATCGCCACGCTCGGCGTCTCCAGCGCGCGCTCGTCGAGATATTTCGGCTGGCCCGGCGCGTCGGGCTGGATCACATCGGGGCGCAGGCGCTTCACCAGCCGGGCGATCGGCCCGACCAGCGGCAGGGCCAGCAGGGCCAGGGCGAGGTTGAAGGCAAGGTGGAACGCGACCAGCCGCATCGCCCCGTCGGCCGACAGCGCCCCGACGCCCCGGGCGATCGGGTCGAGCAGGGCGAAGGCCAGGGCGCAGCCGGCCAGCCGCACCAGCGCGTTGCCGAGCGGCACCCGCCGCACCGCGGGCTTGTCGTGGCCGGTTTCGAACACCGGGGGCAGGGCGCTGCCGAGATTGGCGCCGAGGATCAGGGCGAGGCCGAAGGTCAGGCCGAACGCGCCCTGGGCCGCCAGCGGCAGGATCAGCAGGATCGAGGCGATGCTGGAATGGGCCAGCATGGCGATCCCGGCGGCCAGCCCCAGCCCCAGCAGCGGCATGCCGTCGAGGTCATGCAGGACCTGATGCAGCCGGTCGGATTCGCGCAGCGGCAGCGAGGCCAGATCGAGCAGCCGCAGCGACAGCAGCATCAGGCCGAGGCCGATCAGGATGCGGGCGAGGTGGCGGCGCTTGCCGGGGCCGGAGCGGAACAGGCCGACCCCGACCAGCACCAGCAGGGCGGACAGCGGGCCGAGATCGAAGGTCAGCAGGGTGACGACCGCGCTGGTGCCGACATTGGCGCCGAGCATCACCGACTGGGCGATGGCGCCGTCCATCAGCCCCCGCCCGGCGAACGAGGCGGCCATCAGGCAGGTGGCGGTGCTGCTTTGCAGGGCGATGGTGACCACGAGCCCGGTCAGCAGCGCCTTCAGCCGGTTGCCGGTGCCGAGATTGATCCAGCGGCGCAGATCGGCCCCGAAGGTCCGGGTCACCCCGGTCCCGACCATCCGCAGCCCCCACAGCAGCAGGGCGGCGGCCCCGAGGATGTTGACCACGACGCTGATTTCGCTCATTCATCGTGCCTCCCGCGGGATCCCCGGGCGTGGCCGGGGGGGCTGTGACGTTTACGGCGCCGGGTCGAGGATTTCCTTCTTGGCGATCTTCTTGGGGAGCTTCTCGGACACCCCCAACTGGTTGGCGCGGCGGTTCATTTCGGCCCACACCGCCTCGGGCGGGATGCCGCACGAACGCCACAGCACGATCAGGTGATAGAGGACATCGACGCTTTCGTTGACCAGCCCCTTGCTGTTGCCGAGCACGGCATCGAGGCCGACCTCGGCCGCTTCCTCGATCAGCTTCTTGGCCTTCTTGGGCAGCTTGGCGGCCATCAGCGCCCGGGTCCGCTCCGGCAGCTCGGCCTGGCCGAGGTCGTGGTACAGCCGGTCGATCTCCCCCGCGCCCTGACAGGGCAGGGGATCGGGACGCGGCGCTCCCTCCGGCACCGCCGGGGCCACGTCGATTTTGTCTGTGGGGAGCACTGCCTTGATCTTCATCCACCGTTTCCTTTCAAGCCCGAAGCGGAACGGTAGAGAGGGCCTGACGCTACCTCGACCGTCCGGAGGGGATACTTGTACTCGCGTATCGGGTCATCATGTCAGCCTCGGTGCCGGGCAGGGCGGGAAGGTCGAGAAGGACAGACAGCGGTGCGCTGCAAACTTTCTGCCATAAAACTGTAACAGTCAAGCGGGTCGGGCGCGCCGCGTTTTTTCCGGAAAGCTGTTGGGCTTTCGCCCAAACCCAACCGGGGCGATGCCCCGGACCCCCTTCGTTTTCGAAAACAAAAGGGGCGGGCGCCATGAAGTCCGGCGGCGCAACCGTGGGAATGATTTTTCGACCTGATGTAAGGAAATCTCATGATTTTCGACCGCGGCAATTGATCCGCGACCTGGGCGACCATATTCTGCGGGGTATGCAATTCACAACGCCAACCGTCTTTCAGGAAACGATCGTCCCCCGAAAGAGCGAGCTTGTCGGGTGGGCGGCGCTTGTCCACGCCCACGGCATCCAGGCGCCGGTTCGGCGGCTCAGTTGTGTTTCCCATGGTTCCATCAAAGGCGGGTCTCGCCAGGAAAACGCCTGGACCATATTTGACAAGCGAACCGCCCCAGCGGCGGGTCTTGCCGGTCACCTGACCTTTGCTTTGCGTCATGAGACGCTCGATCTGCTGATCCTCAAGCGTCTGTTCGACATCGTCGGTCCGGCGGAAATGGCCCGGGTCGTTCGATCCGAAACCGTGGGGGCAACATCCCGGCGGCTTTGGTTCCTGTACGAGTGGTTGACGGGAAGAGACCTGGATCTGCCTGACGCCGAAAAGGCGTCCTACGTGCCGATCCTCGCTCCCGAAGATTATGTGACCGCCAGGCCGGTCAATTCGCCGCGTCATCAGGTGCGCAACAACCTGTTGGGCACCCCTGCCTTCTGCCCGATCATCCGACGCACTCCGGCGCTTGCCGATTTCATCGGCCGTCGCTGGGACACCCAGGCCAAGGAATTGGTTGGGCGGATATCGAAATCGGTGATCGCTCGCGCCGCGAGCTTCCTGCTGTTGGCGGACAGCCAGGCCAGCTATCAGATCGAGGGCGAGCGCCCCCCCCGCAACCGGCTTGAGCGTTGGATGCGGGCCGTCAACCAGTCGGGCCGGTACCCGCTGTCGATCGACGAACTGATCCGCTTGCAGCACATCGTCGTCGAGACCGGTCGCTTCGTGACGCCGGGGCTTCGGACGGAGGGCGGCTTCATCGGCCCGCGTGATGGCCTGAATGATCCCCTGCCCGAATTCGTCTCCGCCCGCCCCGAAGACGTCCCCAACCTGCTCGCAGGGATACTGGACACCAGTCGTCGGCTCGCTGGGGATGACGTCGACGCGGTGTTGCATGCGACGATGATCGCGTTCGGCGTCGTGTTCGTGCATCCCTTCGAGGACGGCAACGGCCGCATCCACCGCTATCTGATCCACCATGCGCTGGCGGAGCGCGGCTACACCCCGCCCGGAATCGTCTTTCCGGTCTCGTCGGTGATCCTCGACCGGATTGAGAGCCCAACTCAAAAAGAGTTGAGCGGTTTCAGAGGGTTGTGATTCCGTTTTGTTGCGAGACGAAACGGAGAGAGATCGATGCCCTGGACCGAAACCGCCCGCCGTGAGTATCGGCGGGCGAA
>NZ_JBHUIY010000067.1:0-8946 GCF_042683125.1 Phaeospirillum tilakii | reverse complement strand
GGCGGCGGCGGCGGGCGCGGCGGCCGGCGGCGGCGGGGCCGGCCATGCGCCGCGCGGCGGCGGCAGGTTGCGGAAGGATTCGGAACAGCCGGCCAGCGCCAGCACCAGGATCGCGGCGCCGAGGCCGGTTCGCATTCCCTGCATCGCCAGGCCCCTCCCCGATGGTGTCGCCGTTCCATGCCCTGTTCCCGAGGGTAGGCGAAGGCGCGGCAAAGTCAACAGGCGGCGACCTGTGGTCTCCCCGGCGTTTTCCTGTTTTCTCGGCGCCGGGGCTGCACTAACTTCGCCCCGGTTTTTCGTCAACCGGAGGTTTTTCGCGGATGTCCAGCCAACCTGCCGCCCGCTATGACGCGGTGGCGATGAGTTTCCATTGGGGGATGGCGCTGATCATCCTCGGTCTGTGGGCGATGGGGCATGTGATCGGCGCCCTGCCGCGCGGGCCGGAGCGCAGCGAGCTGATCGGCCTGCACACCACCCTGGGGGGGCTGATCTTCGTGCTGGCCCTGGCCCGGCTGGTGTGGCGCCGGCTGCGCCGTCCGCCCCGCGCCCTGCCGACCGCCACCCCGTTCGAGCGGATGGGGGCGGCGCTGGTTCATGCCGTGCTGTATGGCCTGATGCTGGCCCTGCCGCTGGTCGGGGTGCTGATGGCCGAAAGCGGCGGCCACGCCGTCACCCTGTTCGGCTTCCATGTCCCGCTGCTGGTCCAGCCCGACGAGGCGCTGCACGAATTGTTCGCGTTCGAGCATCAGATGCTCGGCTGGCTGCTGGCGCTGGCGCTGCTGGCCCATGTCGGCGCCGCGCTGCGGCATCATTTCGTCCAGAAGGACGACACCCTGCGCCGGATGCTGCCCGGCCGGGGCTGAGAAAGGGCGGCGCCGCCCGGGGCGATCCCGGGCGGCGCCCGCTGGTCATTCCGCCTGTTCGGCGGCGGCGGCGAGGGCGGCACGGCCCTCGGCCAGCACCTCGTCATAGCGGTCCACCGCCGGGCGCTGGCCGTCGAGCGGCAGGTCGGGGGCGAACGGTCCCGAGGTGCGCGGTCCGAACAGGGCGACCCGGGCCGCCTTCAGCGGATGGTCGAGGGTGTCGGTCACCGCCGTCGCCTCGTAGCCGCTGTGGACCATGCAATCGGCGCACTTCTCGTAGCGGCCGGTGCCGTAGGAGTCCCAATCCGTCTCGTCCATCAGCTCCTGATAGGTGCGGGCATAGCCCTCGCCCAGCAGGTAGCAGGGGCGCTGCCAGCCGAACACGGTGCGGGTCGGATTACCCCACGGCGTGCAGGCATAGGTCTGGTTGCCGCAGAGGAAATCGAGGAACAGCGAGGATTGGGTGAACTTCCACCCCCGGCCGCGCCCGCGCTGGAACAGGGCGCGGAACAGGTCCTTGGTGGCGCGGCGGGTGAGGAAATGCTGGCCGTCGGGGGCGCGCTCGTAGGCATAGCCGGGCGACAGGGTGATGCCCTCGACCCCGGCCTGGTGGGCGAAGTCGAAGAACGCCGCCACCCGTTCGGGGTCGGCGGTGTTGAACAGGGTGCAGTTGATGTTGACCCGGAAGCCCCGGGCCCGGGCGGCGCGGATCGCCGACACCGCCTGATCGAAGGTGCCGGCGCGCGACACCGCGCGGTCATGGTCGTCGCGGTCGCCGTCGAGATGGACGGTGAAGGTGAAGGCCGGATTGGGCTCGAACAAATCGAGCTTCTTTTCCAGCAGCAGGGCGTTGGTGCAGAGATAGACGAACTTGCCGCGCGCCAGGGTGCCACGGACGATGCGGTCGATCTCGCGATGCAGCAGCGGCTCGCCGCCGGCCAGCACCACCACCGGCGCCGGACACTGATCGACCGAATCAAGCGCGTCCTTGACCGACAGGCGGGCGTTCAGCACATCGTCGGGATAATCGATCTTGCCACAGCCGGCACAGGCGAGGTTGCAGCGCAGCAGCGGCTCCATCATCAGCACCAGCGGATAGCGGCGGGCGCCGGAGAGATGCTGGCGCACGACGTAGGCGCCGATGCGCAGGGTCTGTTTGAGCGGAACGGCCACGGCGGAAACTCGAATTGTTGCGACGGCCGCCCGGATCCCGGGCGGGCGGCGGATCATACAGGCCGGCCGTCGCCGGTTTCAATCATCGAACCGGGCGACCGCCGGAGAGAAAGATGTGGGCGCTGCCCACGCCCGCCAAGGGCCGGGGGCCCTTGGATCCCGTCGATGGTCGGGCACCGAGGCGGCAAGGGAAAGGGTTCCAAGGGCCTTATGGCCCTTGGCGGGCGTGGGCAGAGCCCACATCTCTATCTGCGGCGGGGTCGGGGCATGCCAGCCCCGGCGGTGATGTCGATGGCGTTTCGGCCCCGGGATGTGCTATGGCCTCGCGCCTGACATTGGTTCAATGAGGTTTTGCATGACGTCGCGACTTCTCGCCGCGCTCGGGCTCGCCTTCGTCCTGATCGCGGGCCTGTCGGCCCCGGCGCGTGCGGCGGGCGAGGCCGAGGCGGTGATCAGCACCTTCAACGATCACCTGCTCGAGACGATGAAGGCCGGCTCCAAACTCAATTTCAAGGGACGGGTCGACAAGCTGCGTCCGGCGGTGGTCGCCACCTACGACATGGCGGCGATGACCCGGGCCACCCTCGGCGTCGCCGCGACCAAGCTGTCGCCCGACGAGGCCGGCCGGCTGGCCGAGGCCTATACCCGTTTCTCGGTCGCCAACTATGCCGCCCAGTTCGATTCGTGGAACGGCGAGCGGTTCGAGGTCGAGGCGGCCCGGCCCTCGACCCAGGGCGCGGTGGTGGTGCCGACCCGGATCGTCCCCAAGGACGGCGAGCCGATCGCGATCGATTACCTGCTGCGCGAGGAGCAGGGCCGTTGGCGCGTGGTCGATGTGTTCTTCCAGGGCACGGTCAGCCAGGTGGCGATGCGCCGCTCCGAGTTCCTGTCGATCTATCGCGCCAAGGGGCTCGACGGCCTGATCGACACCCTCGACGCCCAGACCGCGGCCCAGGCGACCAACTAGGCATGGGCGCGGTGCTGTTCGGCCTGCTCGCCCTGCTGGTCCTTGCCGGCTGCCTGTATCAGGCCGCCGCCGCGTGGCAGGTGCGCCGCTTCGCCGCCGCCCCGCGTCCGCGCCCGACGGCGCGGCCGCCGGTCAGCGTGATGAAGCCGCTGTGCGGCGACGAGCCGGGGCTCGACCGCGCCCTGGCCTCGACCCTGGCCCAGGATTACCCGGCGTTCCAGGTGGTGTTCGGGGTCGATGACCCGGCCGATCCGGCGCTGGCGGTGGTGCGGGCGCTGCCGCCGCCCCCGCTTGGGGCCGAAATCGCGGTGGCGACCGGCCCGACCGGCCCGGCCCGCAACCGCAAGGTCGCCAACCTGCTGTCGATGTGGCCGCAGGTCCGCCACGAGGTGGTGGTGGTGGCCGACGCCGACGTGCGGACCGACGCGGCCTATCTCGACGATCTGGTCGCCCCGCTGGCCGATCCGGCCGTGGGGGCGGTGACCAGCCTCTATGTCGCCCATCCCGGCGCCGGCCGCGCCAGCCGGGTGGCCGCGCTCGGGATCAATCACGGTTTTCTGCCCTCGGCGCTGGTGGCGCGCGCCCTCGGCCGCGCCGACGGCTGCTTCGGCGCCACCATCGCCATCCGCCGCGCGGTGCTGGAACAGGGCGGCGGTTTGGCCGCGCTGGCCGACCTGCTGGCCGACGATTGGGCGCTCGGCGCGATCGCCCGCGCCCAGGGACTGCGCATCGCCTTGTCGGCCCGCCCGGTCGAGATCCTGGTGACCGAGCCGGGCTGGCGCGCCTTGTTCGACCATGAACTGCGCTGGGCCCGCACCATCGCCGCGATCGACCGCCCGGGCGCGCTGGCCTCGGTGGTGACCCAGCCGGTGGCGCTGGCCCTGCTCGGGGTCGTGCTGTCGGGCGGGGCCGCGCCGGCGCTGGCGCTGCTGGCGCTGGCCGCCGGGGTGCGGCTGGCGGCGGTGCGGGTCGAGGAAACGGCGCTCGGCCTGCCGCGCTGCGGGCTGGGCGATCTCGCTCTGCGGGAAATTCTGTCCTTCGCCGTCTATGCTGTCGCATCGGCGGGGCGGACTGTGCTATGGCGTGGCCGCCGTTTCGTGGTGCGCCGCGATGGGACTCTTGAGCCTAGGGATTGACCCGATGAAGAAGACCTTGTTCCTCAATCCGCCCTCGCTCGAAGGGTTCGACGGCGGCGCCGGTGCCCGCTATCAGGCCAAGCGCGAGGTGCGGTCGTTCTGGTTTCCGACCTGGCTTGGCCAGCTCGCCGCGCTGGTGCCGGGCTCGAAGCTGATCGACGCGCCGGCCCACGATCAGAGCCTGGGCGACATCCTGCCGCTCGCTTCGCAGTACGAGCTGCTGGTGATCTATGCCAGCGCCGCCACCTACGCCTCCGAGGTCAAGGTGGCCGAGGCGTTCAAGGCGGCCAACCCCAAGCTGATGATCGGCATGGTCGGCGCCCACGTCGCCACCGTGCCGGAGGAATCGCTGAAGGCCTCGGACGCGATCGATTTCGTCGCCCGCAACGAGTTCGACTACACCATCCTGGAGGTCGCCGAGGGCACCAAGCCGCTGACCGCGATCGACGGCCTGACCACCCGTGGCCCGGACGGGGCGGTGGTCGCCACCCCCGACCGCGCCCTGATCACCGACATGGACGCGCTGCCGTTCGTGACCCCGATCTATCGCCGCGACTGCAAGATCGAGAATTATTTCATCGGCTACCTCAAGCACCCCTACATGTCGTTCTATACCGGGCGGGGCTGCCGGTCGAAATGCACCTTCTGCCTGTGGCCGCAGACCATCGGCGGCCGGTCCTACCGCGCCCGTAGCGCGGCCAGCGTGATCCAGGAAGTGACCGAGGCCCGGGCGATGTTCCCCGAGGTCAAGGAATTCTTCTTCGACGACGACACCTTCACCGACGACCTCGAACGGGTCGAGGAGATCGCGCGCGGGATCGGCAAGCTCGGCATTCCGTGGTCGTGCAACGCCAAGGCCAACATCCCGCGCAAGACCCTCGAGGTGCTGAAGGCCAACGGCCTGCGCCTGCTGCTGGTCGGCTACGAGTCCGGGGTGCAGGAGATCCTCAACAACGTCCGCAAGGGGCTGCGGCTCGACACCGTGCGGCAGTTCTCGAAGGACTGCCACGAGCTCGGCATCGTCGTCCACGGCACCTTCATCCTCGGCCTGCCGGGCGAGACCCGCGAGACCATCGCCCAGACCCTGGCCTTCGCCAAGGAGGTCAATCCGCGCACCCTCCAGGTGTCGATGGCCGCCCCCTATCCCGGCACCGAGCTGTACCGTCAGGCGATCGAGAACGGCTGGTTCAAGCAGGAAGACGGGCTGGTCCGCCAGGATGGCTGGCAGATGGCCGCGCTGCATTACCCGCATCTGTCGTCGGAAGAGATCTTCCAGGCGGTGGCCGGATTCTACAAAGGGTTCTATTTCCGTCCGAGCAAGATCGCCGAGATCGTGCTGGAGATGGTGCAGGACTGGGACATGATGAAGCGGCGTCTGCGCGAAGGGGTTGAATTCTTTCAGTTCCTGCGCACGCGCGATACCAAGCCGGCCTGTTGAGGGCGCGCGCCGTCCGGCGGACCGGGCGGCGCACGAGTTTCTCTTGACGGGGCCGGGAGGGATAAATAGGATGCGGGCCTCCCGGGGGACCGGTGGCAGGCGACGGGCCATGCACCGTCGTCCGCCGATTAGCGAAACAACGATGTCACGCCGGACGGGTCGGCGAGCCCAACCCGAAAAGGCCCGGTGGCCCGCAGCACCGGTGACCTTCGGTTGTGGTTGGCTCATTCGTTCGAGAGGAAGAAGAGCGTATGCCTACGATTAACCAGCTGATCCGCCTGCCGCGTACCCCTGTGAAGGATCGCAACAAGGTGCCGGCGCTCGAAGCCTGCCCGCAGAAGCGCGGCGTCTGCACCCGTGTTTACACCACCACCCCGAAGAAGCCGAACTCGGCGTTGCGTAAGGTCGCCCGCGTGCGGCTGACCAACGGCTTCGAGGTGACCAGCTACATCCCGGGTGAGGGCCACAATCTGCAGGAACACTCGGTGGTGATGATCCGCGGCGGCCGCGTCAAGGACTTGCCGGGTGTCCGCTACCACATCATTCGCGGCACGCTGGATACCCAGGGTGTCAAGGACCGCCGTCAGCGCCGCTCGAAGTACGGCGCGAAGCGTCCGAAGTAAGGAGTCCGTCACAGATGTCCCGTCGTCACGCCGCCGAAAAGCGCGAGATCAATCCCGACGCCAAGTTCGGCGATTTCGTGGTTGCCAAGTTCATGAACTGCCTGATGCTCGACGGCAAGAAGTCCGCCGCCGAAGCCATCGTCTATGGCGCCCTCGACAAGATCCAGGCCAAGAGCGGCCAGGAGCCGCTCAAGGTGTTTCATGAGGCGCTCAACAACGTCAAGCCGGCCCTCGAAGTCCGCTCGCGCCGCGTCGGCGGCGCCACCTATCAGGTGCCGGTCGAGGTTCGGGCCGACCGCCGTCAGGCGCTGGCGATCCGCTGGCTGATCGAATATTCGCGCAAGCGGTCGGAGACGACGATGGTCGACCGTCTGTCCGGCGAGCTGCTCGACGCCGCCAACAATCGTGGCGCCGCGGTCAAGAAGCGGGAAGACACCCACCGCATGGCGGAGGCCAACAAGGCCTTCTCGCACTATCGTTGGTAAACCGGACGCGCGAGTAGGAAATCATGGCCCGTACGACGCCCATCGAGCGATACCGTAATATCGGCATCATGGCCCACATTGATGCCGGTAAGACCACCACCACCGAACGCATCCTCTACTACACCGGCAAGTCCTATAAGATCGGCGAAGTGCACGAAGGCACCGCCACCATGGACTGGATGGAGCAGGAGCAGGAACGCGGCATCACCATTACCTCGGCCGCGACCACCGCGTTCTGGCGCGATCACCGCATCAACATCATCGACACCCCCGGCCACGTCGACTTCACCATCGAAGTCGAGCGGTCGCTGCGCGTCCTTGACGGTGCGGTGACGGTGTTCGACTCGGTGGCCGGCGTCGAGCCGCAGTCCGAGACGGTGTGGCGGCAGGCCGACAAGTACGGCGTGCCCCGCATCTGCTTCGTCAACAAGATGGACCGCATCGGTGCCAACTTCTACCGCTGCGTCGAGATGATCGTCGATCGCCTCGGCGCGCGGCCGTTGGTGCTGCACCTGCCGATCGGCGAAGAGTCGAACTATGCCGGCGTGGTCGATCTGGTCCGCAACGTCGCGGTGCTGTGGAAGGACGAGAGCCTCGGCGCCGAGTTCTTCGACGCGCCGATCCCGGCCGAGCTGGCCGACAAGGCCGCCGAATACCGCGCCCAGTTGATCGAGACCGCGGTCGAGATGGACGACGCGGCGATGGAAGCCTACCTCAACGGCGAGGAACCGTCGTTCGAGACCCTGAAGGCCTGCATCCGCAAGGGCACCATCTCGCGCACCTTCGTGCCGGTGCTGTGTGGCTCGGCGTTCAAGAACAAGGGCGTGCAGCCCCTGCTCGACGCGGTGATCGATTACCTGCCGGCGCCCAACGACATCCCGGCGATCAAGGGTGTCAAGTACGGCACCGAGGACGAGATCGCCAAGCATTCGACCGATGACGAGTCGTTTGCCGGCCTCGCCTTCAAGATCATGAACGATCCGTTCGTCGGCTCGCTGACCTTCGTCCGCATCTATTCGGGCGTGGTCGAATCCGGCTCCTACATCCAGAACACGGTCAAGGACAAGCGCGAGCGCGTCGGCCGCATGCTGCTGATGCACGCCAATTCGCGTGAGGAGATCAAGGAAGCCCGCGCCGGTGACATCGTTGCCTTCGCCGGCCTCAAGGACACCACCACCGGTGACACCCTGTGCGATCCGACCCCGTCGGCGCTGGTGGTGCTCGAGCGGATGGAGTTCCCCGAGCCGGTGATCGAGGTCGCGGTCGAGCCGAAGTCGAAGGCCGACCAGGAAAAGATGGGCATCGCCCTGGCGCGTCTCGCCGCCGAGGATCCCTCGTTCCGCGTTGCCTCCGACGCCGAGAGCGGCCAGACGGTGATCAAGGGGATGGGCGAACTCCATCTCGAAATCATCGTCGATCGCATGAAGCGCGAGTTCAAGGTCGAAGCCAACGTCGGCGCCCCGCAGGTGGCCTACCGCGAGACCATCTCGAAGGCCTACGAGGTCGATTACACCCACAAGAAGCAGACCGGTGGTTCGGGCCAGTTCGCCCGCGTCAAGATCCGCTTCGAGCCGTCCGAGAAGGGCGAAGGCTTCGTCTTCACCAACAAGGTGGTCGGCGGGTCGGTGCCGAAGGAATACGTCCCCGGCGTCGAAAAGGGTATCCGTTCGGCGATGGACAATGGCGTGATCGCCGGCTTCCCGCTGATCGACTTCAAGGCCACCCTGATCGACGGTGCCTACCACGACGTCGACTCGTCGGTGCTGGCGTTCGAAATCGCCTCGCGTGCCGCCTTCCGTGAAGGCATCGCCAAGGCGGGTCCGAAGCTGCTCGAGCCGATGATGCGGGTCGAGGTCGTCACCCCCGAGGATTACATGGGCGACGTGATCGGCGATCTCAACAGCCGCCGCGGTCAGGTCAACGGCATGGATCAGCGCGGCAACGCCCGCGTCGTCACCGCGATGGTGCCGCTCGCCAACATGTTCGGCTACGTCAACACCCTGCGGTCGATGTCGCAGGGCCGGGCGCAGTACTCGATGCATTTCGATCACTACGCCGAAGTGCCGCAGAACGTGTCGGACGAAATTCGCGCCAAGATGGCTGGCTAATCACGGTATTCGAGGACGGAGTTAACAATGGCTAAGGCGAAATTCGAGCGCAATAAGCCGCATTGCAACATCGGCACCATCGGTCACGTCGACCATGGCAAGACCTCGTTGACTGCGGCGATCACCAAGGTTCTGGCCGAGTCGGGCGGGGCG